>JAXDMB010000220.1:0-23081 GCA_034666325.1 Vulcanimicrobiota bacterium | reverse complement strand
GACCAGACCGCGCTGTTGAGCGCGGCGAACTTGTTGTCTTGGATCGGGATGACGGTGCTGAGGTACTTCTGCACGATCTCCGGATACTGGCGCAGCGCCGTGTCCATGTCGCAGAAGATCACGCCGTCTTTCTCGAGCGCCTCGATGACGGAGTGGTAGACCACTTCCGACTCGTACTGCGCCGAGACGCCGGACAGGAACTTGCGCTCCGCCTCCGGGATGCCGAGCCGGTCGAACGTGCGCTTGATGTCGTCCGGAACGTCGTCCCAGTTCTGTTCGGTCTTCTCGCCCGCTTTGACGAAGTAGCGGATGTTGTCGAAGTCGATCTCGTTCAACAGCGCCGTGTCGCCCCACGTGGGCATCGGCTTGGCGCGGAACGTGTCGTACGCGCGCAGGCGGAAGTCGAGCATCCAAGCGGGCTCGTTCTTCATCGAGGAGATGCGCTCGACGATCTCCCGGTTCAGGCCCTTGTCGGACTTGAACGCGTAGCTTTCCTCGGAATCGTGGAATCCGTGTCGGTATTCCTCGATCAGGGCATCGGTCGCAGCAGCCATGGTCTCCCAGCGTATCGGTCCGCACCAGCTCGGTCAAGATAGTGCAGAGGTATCTGTACTATCTAACCCCTCAGACTCCTCGGACGTGGCAGCCGTCACGCCTGCCGGACGGCGCGAACGTACGTGAGCGCAACGTTCGGCGCCACCGCCGCGAGCAGGGCCTCGGTCGCGAGACGGTGGCTGACCGGGCCGTCGGTTTCCGCAAGGACGGCGCCGCGGATCTCCGCAAACGGGATCGACCGCATGGCGAGCCGGACGAGCGCTGCCTGGAGCGGTGGCAGGCTCGGGTTGAAGGCCGCGTTCTCGGCATACCGGCCCGCGTGGACCGAGCCGTCCCGAAGGGCGAGCGCGACGCCGGCGTACGTCTTGCTGTAGGGAGCGTACGAGGACGCAGCGCTGCCCAGCGCGGCGACAACGGCCGCGCTGACCGGCGGGGGAGGCTCGGTGGCCGACGCGGACCCGGCGAGCGTGAGCGCGTGCGAGCTCGGCTGCATCAGGCCGCCGGGGACGCCGAGGTCGTGCGGACCGAAGGCGGCTGGGAGGAGCGTCGCGAGCCCGGCCGGCGCGGTTCCGGGGAGCAGAACGCGCAGGCGCGCCGCGGCGACGAGCTCGTTGAGGAACTGGCGGCAGTGCCCGCACGGAGCCGCCGTCACGGCGAGCGCGGTGACGCCGGTTTCGTCGTGATGCCAGGCGTTCGCGATCGCGGCTTGCTCGGCGTGGACGCTGGCGCCCAGCGGCATCCCGGGAAATTCGAGGTTCGCGCCGAGGTAGAGCGTGCCGGACGCGCCCTGCGCGACGGCACCTACGGCGAAACCGGAGATCGGCGCAATGGCGAGGGCCCGGGCTGCCGGGAGCAGGTCCTCCATGAGCTCGTCGAAGCTCAGGCCGTCCTGCGCGGCGCGGGCTTGCGCGTCGGCGGCGGGGATCGCGGACGGATCCGGCGCGGGCGTCATCGCGTCCCGGCTTCGGCGAGATCCCGGCCGGCCTTGCGGACGGCGCCGATGACGACGTCGAGGTCGTCCTCGCGAGTGCGGTGGTTGATGATGCAGGCGCGCAGCGCGCGCTTCCCCCGCGCCCGCGTCGTGCTCACGACCGCGGCGCCGCTCTCCTGAACGGCGACGGCGATCGCGTCGTTCAGCCGGTCCAACGCCGGCTCGCCCAAGCCCGGCTTGCGGTAGCGGAAGCAGACGACGTTCAGCGTGACGGGTGCGAGCAGCTCGAGATCGCCGGCGGCTTCAACCTGCGTTCCGAGGGCCGCGGCGAGATCGCAGGTGCGCGCGATCGACGCGCCGAGCCGCCCGATGCCGTAATGCCGCAGCGTGAACCACAGCTTGAGCGCGCGGAACTCGCGCGACAGCTCGAGGCCGTAGTCCGCGTACCACGGCGCGCCGGCCGCGGTGCCGCGCTCCGCGCGCGCGAGGTACGCAGGCGACGACGCAAAGGCGGCGCGGTGCGCACGCTCGTCGGCAAACAGCACGCAGCCGACCGCGTACGGCGCGTGCAGCCACTTGTGCGCGTCGAATGCGAGCGAGTCGGCGCGTTCGATCCCCGCGACGAGATGCGCGTGCGCGGGGCTCAGTATCGCGAGCGCACCGAACGCGCCGTCGACGTGCAGCCACAGGTTCTCGGCCGCGCAGACGTCCGCGAGCTCCGCGAACCGGTCGAACGCGCCGCAATCGACGGAGCCCGCGGTCGCGACGACGAGAAACGGCCGCATGCCGGCGCGCCGATCGGCGGCAATGACTTTGCGCAGCTTGCCGGCGTCCATCGCGAGCGTGTCGTCGACCCGGATCGACCGCAAGGCGGCGGTACCCAGGCCGGCGATGCGAAATGCCTTCGCGACCGAATCGTGCGCGCCGGCCGCGGCATATCCGGTCAACGATGCTCCCGCGATGCCGCGTTCACGCACGCGGTCCGCGACGCGGCCGTCGCTGCGAGCGCCGTCGCCCGGCGCATCAACTGACGAGGCGTCCGGGTGTAACGTATCGCCGCGCAACGCAGCGTCTCGCGCTGCGACGACGGCGAGCAGATTTCCCATCGACGTGCCGGTCGTCAGGATCCCGCTCGCATCGTGCGGGAAACCGAAGATCTCCGCGAACCACGCGACGACCGCGCGTTCCACGTACACCGCGGCGTGCTCCCGTCCGCCGACGTTCGCGTTCATTCCCGCCGCGAGCAATTCGGCCAGCACGCCGGCGGCGTTGCCCGCGCCGTGCACCCAGCCGAAAAAGCGCGGATGCCGGTTGCCGGTGGGATACGGACGGATCAGCTCGTCGAACCGCGCCAGCGTCGCTTCGAGCGGCTCGCCTTCGCGCGGGAGCGGTTCACGCAGCGCGGCTTTGGCGCTGTCGGGGACGGGCTTCCACGCCGGTCCGTCGCGCACGCCTGCGAGATCGTCCACGACGCCGTCCACCGCTTCGTGCAATACGCGCCGGAAGGCGTCCCAGCCGGCCGGGTCGAGCGATTCGTCGTTCATGGGGCGAGCATTCCGTCGTTCACGCGCTGTGCCGCGCCGGTCGAACGGCGGCGATCTTGCGGCGCACCATGGTGTCGAGCGCGGTCAGGATGCGCGGCACGTATACGTGCTTATAGCCGAAGAGCTCCGCATCGTCGAGCAGGTGGATGATCAGCGCGTTGTCCGCTTCAAAGATCAGGAGCTTGCCGTCGCGGTTGATCGCGCAGTCGATCCCGACGTACTCGAGCGGCAGCAGCGCCGCCGTCTCGCGCAGCGCCGCCGCGAGATCGCCGCTGAACACGTCCTCGATGCGCGCGAGAAACGCGTGCTCCTCGTCACGCATCCACTGGTGCTCGGCCATCGGCGCGTTGTAATAGTGCACCATCCAGCGCGGTGAGATCGCGAGATGAAACGCGAACGGCTCGCCGTCGACGAACACGATGCGGTACTTGCGAAAGTAGCCGTCGGCGCTGCTGTAGTCGACGAACGGCGCGACGTACAGCCAGGGCGCATCCGATGCGGTGAGGTACGCGGCGCGCTGCGCGTCGTCGGCGATCAGCTCGAGCCCGTGGCCGCCGTGCGAGCCCACCGGCCGCACGATGTGCGGCGCCGGAAAGCCGTCCGCCGCATACCGCTCGCGGTCGATCCGCGTGGTGGTCACGACGCGGCAGTACCGCGCATTGGCGAACGTCTCGGCGAGCGGTACGCGGCCGAGCCGGGCGATGAGCTCCGGGCGGTTGAGCACGGGCCGCTCGGCGGCTGTCAGGAACCGATCGACCGCGCGAAGGTGCGGCGCGGCATCGTCCGACTCCCCGATCGCGACGAACACGGCGTCGTGCTTCGGCAACGGCGGCACGTGCCCGCTCGGATCGACGTACCAGCGGTGCAGCGTCACATAGCGCGAGTCGAACAGCAAGTCGGCGGGCGTGTTCGCGGTGTACGGACCGGGTGCGCACGGCACGAGCAGCGCGTAGTCCTCACGCTCGCTCGCGGGCGTCGAGTGCACCGGCGCCAGCGCGATCGCGGCTGCCTGGTGCGCAAGAGCAAGCTCCGGCCGCCGCAAGATCTGGGCCACTTCATAGATGCCGAGATGCGCGTCGAGCGCCCGGCCGTCGCGCGCGACGGCGTCCAAGAATGCCGCGAGCGCCTCGTCGAGGCGGCCGGCGCGGGCCAGCTCGCGGCCGCGGGCGGTCGGGTCCTGGGATCGCATCTCGGCCGTCGTTCGGCACGCCGGCACCTCGTTCAGGCCCGCCGAACAAAAGCTATTTACAAGGGGTCCCCCGGGGGGTACCATAGGCGACGGACTTCACGGACCCCATGCGTCGTTTAGAGCGTGGGGTCACGGCAGTCGGTTAGGGGACGGCGCGCCCTACGCGCCTTCGCAGTGGAACGTCCGTTCGGCCCAAAGGAGGCCGTGCCGGCAAGAGTCTGCTGAAAGGTCGGCAGCGAGACGGTGTACCGCACACGCTGGACGACGCACCTGGAGGTGGGATTCTCCCAACCGAAAGCTCCCGAGGAGACCAGACAAAAATTGAAAGCACTCGGTACGCACATCGTCTGCGAGCTGTCCGGCTGTGATGCCGCCAAGCTCACCGATGTCGACGCGGTCCGTGCGATGATGGAGAAGGCGGCGCAAGCGGCCAACGCGTCCATCGTCACGACGGCCTTCCACCGCTTCCAGCCCCAGGGGGTGTCCGGAGTGGTGGTGATCGAGGAGTCGCACCTGTCGATCCACACGTGGCCGGAGACCGGTTACGCCGCGATGGACTTCTACACGTGCGGCGACCACACCGATCCGTGGGCAGCCTGCGAGTACGCCGCGGAGGCGCTCGACGCCAAGTCCATGCTGACAACCGAGGTGAAGCGCGGGGTCGAAGCCGGCCACAACCGCTTCACCCACGTCGTGACCACCGAGAAAGACACCCGCGAGCTGCTGGCCACGGCCTGACGCTCCTCAGCTCCGAAAGCGGAGCATCCTCGGGAACCCCGGCTAAAAAGGGAGAATCGGCCCGCTGCTCAGGCAGCGGGCTTTTTCGTGCGAGCGTGCGGAAGGGCATGGCGTGCGCCCGTTCAACGCGACGGACGCCATGCCGAAGACCGAGCACTATCAGTGGTACACCGAGCAGTTCGCGCCGACCGAGCTGCACGCGCATGCGATCGACGAGACGTACTATGCGGGACGCACGCCGTTCCAATCGGTCGCGGTGCTGCGCACGCCGGTGTTCGGGAAGATGCTCGTGCTCGACGGCGACACGCAGTCGTCGCAAGCCGACGAGAAGATCTATCACGAGACGCTGGTGCACCCGGCGATGGCGTCGGTGGACGACCGCAGCGAGGTGCTCATCCTCGGCGGGGGCGAGGGCGCGACGCTGCGCGAGGTGCTGCGCAATCCTTCTGTGCGGCGCTGCACGATGGTGGACATCGACGCTGAGGTGGTGGAGCTGTCGAAGAAGTATCTCGCGGAGTGGTCGGACGGAGCGTACGAAGATCCGCGCGCACGTGTGATCATCGGCGACGCGCTGAAGTTCATCAAGGAAGACCGCGATCGCTACGGCGTGGTGATCAGCGATCTCACCGAGCCGTTGCCGGACTCACCGTCGTTCCCGCTGTTCAACGGTGAGGTGTTCCGCGACGTCAAGGCACGGCTCGCGCCGGGCGGCGTGTACGTGCTGCAAGCGTCGACGGCCGGCTTCCACAACATGGCGCTGCACGCGAAGATGGCCCGCTCGCTGCGCGCGCACTTCGAGCACGTGCGCAGCTTCTACACGCACGTTCCGGCGTTCGACAACGACTGGGCGTTCCTCGCGTGCAGCGATACGGTGGACGTCGCGGACACCGCGCCGGAACGGATCGATGCGTACGTCGCCGGCCTCCGCGGCGAGAACTTTTTCTACGATGCGCAAACGCACCGCCGGGTGTTCGCTCTTCCGTTATACCTTCGTCGCGAGCTGGCGAAGGACGGCGACGTCTTCGCGTAGCACGGGAGGCAGACTATGACGACCGAGATCAACGGCACCCTTCGCCGCACCGCGCTCTATGACGCCCATTTGGCGCTCGGTGCGCGGATCGTGCCGTTCGGCGGCTTCGAGATGCCGGTGCAGTACTCGAGCATTCTCAAAGAGCACGACGCCGTGCGCAACCGTGCCGGGCTGTTCGATCTCTCGCACATGGCGCAGTTCGCTCTCAGCGGGCCGAACGTCGGCGCGTGGGCGGAGGCGCTCACCGTGAACAAAGTCGCGAACATGAAGCCCGGCCAGGCGCGTTACAACATCTTCACCAACGAGCACGGCGGCGCGCACGACGACGTGATCTTCTACCGGCTCGACGACGACCGGTGGCTGCTCGTCGTCAACGCCGGCAACGCGGACAAGATGTGGGCGCACGTCAGCGCCAACCCCGCGGACGGCGTCACGATGACGAACTTGCACGGCGAGCGCGCGCTCATCGCGATCCAAGGCCCGCGCTCGGTGGAATGGCTGCAGCCGTACGTCGAGTCCGACATCGCCGCGCTCAAATACTATGCGTGCGCCGAGACGCGCGTCAAAGGCGCGCGCGAACCGGTCGTCATCGCGCGTACCGGCTACACCGGCGAGGACGGTTTCGAGCTGTTTCTTCCCTCCGAAGAAGCCGTCGGCGTGTGGGATCTGCTGCTCGCCGAGAACCGCGACCGCGGCCTCGAGCCGTGCGGCCTCGGCGCCCGCGACGTGCTGCGTCTCGAGGCCGGGATGCCGCTGTACGGCCACGAGATGACGGAAGAGATCACGCCGCTGCAAGCCGGTCTCACCTGGGCGATCAAGTTCGACAAGCCCGCGTTCACCGGCAAGGACGCGCTGCTCGCGCAACGCGATTCCAACGGCTACGCGCGCATCGCCGGGCTCACCATGGACGGCCGCGTTCCGGCGCGCGCCGGCTATCCCGTGCTGGCGGACGGCGTTCGCGTCGGCGAGATTCGCAGCGGCTCGTTCGGCCCCACCGTACAGAAAAACGTCGCGACCGCGCTCGTCGAGCCGCACGCGGCGGCGGAGGGGACCAGGCTCGAGGTGGAGGTTCGCGGCACGCGGCACGCGGCGATGATCGTGCCGCTGCCGTTCTACAAGCGGCCGAAGGCTTAGCGCGCGCGAAGGACTCCCGCCGTCAAACACACTACCATCACCACCGAGATGGCGAACGGCGTACCGGCAGGATTGCTCTACAGCAAAGAACACGAGTGGGTGCTGATGGACGGCGACGTCGCAACGGTCGGCATCACCGACTACGCGCAGTCGTCGCTCGGCGACATCGTGTACGTCGAGTTGCCGCGCGTCGGCGCGACGCTCACGCAGTTCGACAGCATCGGCGTGATCGAGTCGGTGAAAGCCGTGTCCGACATCTTCACGCCGGTCGGCGGTGAGGTGGTCGGAACGAACGGCGACCTCGACAACAATCCGGCGTCGGTGAACGGCGACCCGTACGGTGCGGGCTGGTTCTACAAAGTGAAGCTCGCCGATATGGGCCAGACGAACGATCTCCTGTCGTCCGAGCAGTACGAGCAGCTGATCGCCGAAGCGTAGGCGACACGTGTACACGCCGCATACCGCTCAGGACATCGAGGCGATGCTGCGCGTGATCGGCGTCGACACGCTGGACGATCTCGTCCGCGTGCCCGATGCCGTCGCGCTGCGCGCCCCGGTCGAAGTCACGCCTCAGCTCACCGAGATCGAGATCGCCGAGCGCTTCCGCGGTTTCGCCGCGCGCACCACCGCCGGCGACTACACGTCGTTCCTCGGCGCAGGCGCGTACCACCACTACGTTCCGCCCGTCGTCGGCGCGATCGCGATGCGCGGCGAGTTCCTCACCTCGTACACGCCGTACCAGGCCGAAGTCTCGCAAGGCTATCTCCAGGCGATCTACGAGTGGCAGAGCTACATCGCGCTGCTCACCGGGCTCGACGTCGCGAACGCGTCGGTGTACGACGGCGCGACCGCGCTCGCCGAAGGCGTCATCATGGCGGTGAACGCGACCGGCCGCAAAGCGGTGCTGATCTCGCAAGCCGTTCACCCGAACTACCGCGCGGTGCTGCGCACGTATGCGGACGGGCTCGAGCTCGCGATCGACGAATTGCCGTACGGCGAAGACGGGCGCACCGATCTGTCCTCGCTCGACGCCGCGCTCGCTGACCAGCGCTATGCCGCGGTGATCGTGCAGTCGCCGAACTTCTTCGGCGCGATCGACGCGTTGCCGAACGGCGTGGGCGCGCGCATCAAAGCCACCAAGACGGTCGTGATCGGCGTGGTCGCCGAAGCGCTGTCGCTCGCCGCGCTCGCGGCGCCCGGTTCGTGGGGCGCGGACATCTGCGCCGGTGAAGCGCAGTCGTTCGGCAACGCGATCGCGTACGGCGGGCCGCACGTCGGCTTCATCGCGGCGACCACCGAGCATCTGCGCCGCATTCCGGGCCGGCTCGCCGGCAAGTCGGTGGACGTGAACGGCAAGACGGCGTACGTGCTCACGCTGCAGGCGCGCGAGCAGCACATCCGCCGGGAGAAAGCGACGTCGAACATCTGCACCAACCAGGCGCACTGCGCGCTGTGCGCGACGATCTATCTCGCCGCGATGGGCAAGACGGGTCTGCGCGACTGCGCCGCGCTCAACGTCGCGCGCACGAACGAGCTGCGCGACAAGGTGGCGAAGCTCGACGGTTTCTCAGCGCGCTTCACCGCGCCGGTGTTCAACGAGGTCGCAATCCGCGTCCCCGGCCGCGCCGCCGACGTGCTCGCAGCGCTCGAGCAGAAGAAGATCCTCGGCGGTCTCGATCTCGGGCGGTTCTATCCCGAGCTCGGCGATTGCATCCTCACGACCGCGACGGAGCTGACCACGAGCGCCGGCGTCGACCGCCTCGTCACCGCGCTCTCGGAGATTCCGGCCCGTGCCGCTGCCCGCGTTTGACACCCCGCTGATCTTCGAGACCGGCCAGGAAGGGCGCGCGAACCGCTATCTTCCGAGCGGTCCGCCACTCGACACGCTGCTGCCGAAAGACGCGCTGCGCGATAACCTGCCGCTGCCCGACAACAGCGAGCTCGACGTCGTGCGCCACTTCACGCGGCTCTCGCAAAAGACGTTCGGCATCGACACGGCGTTCTATCCGCTCGGCTCGTGCACGATGAAGTACAACCCGCGCATCAACGACGCGATGGCCAACGTGCCGGCGCTGCGCGACCTGCACCCGTTCGCGCCCGATCACGCGGCGCAAGGCGCGCTCGCGGTGATGTGGGAGCTGGAGCGCGCGCTCGCGTCCCTGTTCGGCATGGCGGCGTTCTCGCTCACTCCCGCCGCCGGCGCGCACGCGGAGCTCGCGGCGCTGCTGATCGCGAAAGCGTACTTCAAGAAGAAGGGCGAGCCGCGGCGCAACGTCGTGATCGTTCCGGACACCGCGCACGGCACGAACCCCGCGTCGGCCGCGATGGTCGGCTTCAAGGTGCTCTCGCTCAAATCCGACGCGCAGGGCCGCGTCGATCCCGACGAGATGCGCAAGGTCGCCGGGCCGGACACCGCGGTCTGCATGATGACCAACCCCAACACGCTGGGCCTTTTTGAGCCGCGCATCCACGAAGTGTCGGACATCGTGCACGCGGCCGGCGGCCTGATGTATTACGACGGCGCGAACGCGAACGCGCTGATGGGCAACACCCGCCCCGGCGACATGGGCTTCGACCTCATGCACCTCAACCTGCACAAGACGTTCACCATCCCGCACGGCGGCGGCGGCGCCGGTGCAGGCCCGGTCGGCGTCGCGCCGCATCTCGTCGAATTTCTCCCGACCCCGGTCGTGCGCGCATACGACGCGGACGGTAAGGACGCGAACGCGACCGGCTGGCGCGAAACGGCCGACCTCACGTTCGCGCTCGACTTCGACCGCCCGAGCTCGATCGGGCCGATGCGCTCGTTCTGGTCGAACTTCGCGCACATGATCCGCGCGCTCGCGTACACCTACGCGAACGGCGGCGACGGTCTCACGCTCGTGTCCAAGCTCGCGGTGCTCAACGCGAACTACATTCGCGCGTCGATTCGCGACGTGATCGACGTGCCGTACGACGAGATCAACCGGCACGAGTTCGTGGCGTCGGCGCAGTCGCTCAAGCGCGAGACCGGCGTGCGCGCGCTCGACCTCGCCAAAGCGCTGCTCGACCGCGGTTACCACGCGCCGACGGTGTACTTCCCGCTGATCGTGCCCGAGTGCCTGATGATCGAGCCGACCGAGACCGAGTCGAAGGAAACGCTCGACCAGTTCATCGCGGACTTCCGCGACATCGTCGCGACCGCCAAATCCGATCCGGAGAAGGTGCTCGAAGCGCCGGTGAACACCGCGGTCGGCCGCATCGACGAGACGCGCGCCGCGCGCCAGCCCGACCTTCGGTGGCGTCCGGCTTAACCCGCTACGGGCAGGCCTTCGCAATCGGCAGAAACGCCTTCGCCGCCTGGTTTTCGGATGCGCGCACGGCCAGCACCGCACGGTCGCCCCACTCGCTCAATCCTCTGCGGTCGGCGATGTCGATGGTGCTCAGCGCCGGCATCCCCGGCGCGGCGGTCGGCGGAGGAGCGGCGGACTGCGGCGCGGGTTCCGGCTCCTTGACGAACTTTCCGGAGCGCGGCGCGATACCGGCGTCGTCGCCCATGCCGACGAGTTTTTTGTTCGCCGACATGCTCTCGCGCTGCACGAACTCCGCGACCAGCGCGGCACGGGTCTGCTGCTGGTCGTAGAGCCGCGCGAGCTGCGTGCGCTCAGCCTGGACCGCCGGGTCCTTCGAATCAGGCGCCAGGCGCGGGTCCTCGATCAGCTTCTTGATCGTCTGCGCTTCCTGGAGCAGGCGCGACGCATCGGTATCGAGCCGTGCGAGCTCCCCCTCGCGAAATCCCGTGTAGTCGTCGACCTTGCGGGCGCCGTTGCGCGTGATGTTGTCCGACACGAAGGTCGCGTAGCGCACGAGCCGCTTGCGCGTCTCCTCGAACCGCGCGTCGGCGCGGCGCGCGGCCGCGAACGCGGGGATCACGAGGTCGCGCATTGCCGCGCACGCCGGTGAGTTCGCGCGCGTGCGCCCGATCTCGGGCAGCGGCGCGCTCGACGCCGCCGCGGCCGCCGGCGGTTCATCGCTCGCGACGGGCGCGGGCGCAGGCGACGCGGCCACCGCCAGCAGAACCGCGGCCGCGGCCAGCGCGCGCATCGCTACCGGCAGCTCTTCGCGATCGGCAAGAACGTCTTCGCGGCCTGGTTCTCGCTTTGGCGCACGTACACGGACAGCGACGAACCCCAGTCACCGAGCAGGTTCTTGTCGGTCATGGAGATGGCCGAGCGCAGCGGCATGCCCGGCGGCGCCGTCAATTGCGCGATGGGCGTGTCGGGCTTCGGAATCGGCAGCGGCGCCTGATTTTTCCCGCGGAACGCGCCCTGATCTTCCAGCCCGCGCGTCGCCCCGGTCATCTGCTCGCGCATCACGAACTCGTTGAGCAAGTTCGCGCGCGTCGCTTGCGCGACGTACAGCTGCTCGAGCTGGCGGCGCTCCGCCACGATCTGCGGGTCCTTCACATCGGCGGAGATACGCGGGTCGCCGAGCGCCTTGTTCAGCACGAGCGCCTGTTCGAGCAGCGAGGACGCGTCGCGGCTGAGCTCGTGCAGCACGGAATCGCGGAACGCATCGTCTTTGTGCGCCGGATCGCCCACGATGTCGGCGTAGTTCGGCAGCCGCTTGCGGGTCTCGGCGAAGCGTTTGTCGGCACGCAGCGCCGCCTCGAACGACGGGATGACGAGATCGCGCATGGTCGCGCACGCGGGCGACACCGAGCGCGTCCGCCCGATGTTGGGCAGCGACGAGAACGGGGCGTCCGACACGGCCGGCGGCACCGGCTGGAACGTACCGATCACGAACGGGCCCGCCGTCGGCTTGGGGGTGGGGGCGGCGACTGCGCCCGCGGCGACCGCGACGACGGCTGCGGCGACCAGAGAGGCGGCGACCTTGAGCATCGCTTCGATCATACACCCTGGCCGGGCATGGCGACCTGCCGTGGCAGGCAGCGGTCGGGCGCCCCGGAACTCCGCCGCCGATGAACCGCGCCGACATGCTCAAAGGCGCGTCGCTCGCGTGCGGTGCGCTCGCAGTGTCCGAGGGAGCCACCGCCACGCCGACCGACGCCGCCGCCCCGAACCCCGCCGCGGACCGTTCAGCCGACGCCGCGCTCGATGCGCTGCTCGCGGCGGAGTGGGCGGACTACGAGCGCCGCCATCCGATCTCCGCGTCGCTCGCCGGCAACCGCGCCGGCGACGACCGCTGGGACGATCAGTCCGAGGCGGCGCTCGCGGACGAGGCCGCGCACCAGCGCGACGTGCTCGCGCGCATGGAACGCATCGGCCGGGAGCGCCTCACCGACGGCGCGCGGCTCAACTACGACCTCTACGCGGGCCAGCTGCGCGACGCGCTGCGCGGCTACGAGCTCGGCACGCAGCTGTTCGCGATCGACCAGCGCAACGGCGTGCAGACGTACGCGCAGTACACCGGCCAGCTGCGCTTCTCCGATGCGCGCGATTACGACAACTGGCAGCGGCGCCTGGACGCGTATCCGCGCGCCGTCGCGGAGACGCTCGCGCTGCTGCGCGAAGCGGTCGCGCGCCGCATGCTGTGGCCGCGCGTGTCGATGCAGCGTCTTCCCGCGCAGCTCGACCGGCTCGTGACCGATCCGGAGCGCTCGCCGTTCTACGAGCCGCTGACCCGCATCCCGGCCGGCGTGCCCGCTGCCGACGCCGCGCGTTTGCGCGAGCGCGCGCGCGACACGATCGCGAACCGCGTCAACCCGGCGTTGCGCGAGCTGCGCGCGTTCGTGGTGGAACGCTATCTGCCGGCGGCGCCGGAAGAAGCGGGTCTGGCGCACGTTCCCGGCGGCGACGCGCTGTACGCGTACTTCGCGCGCACGTACACGACCACCGACATGACGCCGGACGCGATTCACGAGCTCGGGCTGCGTGAGGTGGCGCGCGTACGCGACGCGATGGAGAAGCTCGCTCCCCAGACAGGCTATCGCGGTCCGCTGCGCGACGTGATCAACGAGATGCGCGGCGACCCCGCGAACTATCACACCAGCGGGCACGACTTGCTGACCGCGTACCGCGCGATCGCCAAACGCATCGATCCGGAATTGGTGAAGGCGTTCAAGACGCTGCCGCGCCTGCCGTACGGCGTCGTGCCGATTCCCGAATCGCTCGCGCCCGACACGACCACCGCGTATTACTGGCCCGGTGCGCTCGACGGCACGCGCGCGGGCTCGTATTACGTGAACCTCTATCAGCCGAACCAGCGCCCGATCTACGAGATGATGGTGCTGTCGCTGCACGAGTCCGTGCCGGGCCACCACCTGCAGATCGCGCTCGCGCAGGAGCTGCGCGGCTTGCCCGAGTTTCGCCGCTCGACGCTCGCGTACACCGCGTTCGTGGAAGGCTGGGGCTTGTACGCCGAATCGCTCGGCGACGAGCTCGGCTTGTACGACGATCCGAAGTCGCGCTTCGGCGCGCTCACGTACGAGATGTGGCGCGCGGTGCGGCTCGTGGTCGACACCGGCATGCACGCGCGCGGCTGGTCGCGGCAGCGCGCGATCGACTATTTTCTGGACAACGCCGCGAAGACGCCGCTCGACGTCACGAACGAAGTGGACCGCTACATCACCAATCCCGGACAGGCGCTGGCGTACAAGATCGGCCAGCTGAAGATCCGCGAGCTGCGCGAGCGCGCGCACGCGCGGCTGGGCGCGCGTTTCGACCTGCGCGACTTCCACGAAGTGGTGCTGGAAGAGGGCGCGCTGCCGCTCGACGTGCTGGAGCGCCGGGTCGCCGCCTGGCTTGCGAAGACTTGATGGAGAACCTCGCGGAGAATCCGTAGTCGGCGTCGTATGAGCGCGGACATGGCCAGGCGCCCTACGCCGACCCTTACCGAGGCCGAGTACCGCCTCATGAACATCCTGTGGGACCTCGGTAGTGCGACCGTGGCCGACGTTCACGCGCGCCTGGAAGACCGGCCCATCGCGTACACGACGGTCTTGTCGACGCTCACGATCCTCGAGCGCAAGGGGTACGTCCGGCACACGACCCGCGGCAAGGCGAACGTCTACAAGTCGCGCGTCGAGCGCGACGCCGCCCGGCGCAGCGTGGTCGAGAACGTCCTCGCGACGTTCTTCGACGGCTCGCCCCGCGCGCTGATGCTCAACCTGCTCGACTCGGAACGGCTCAACGCCGAGGAGGAGCGCCGCCTGCGCACGCTCCTCGAGGACCGGGGCTGAGCGCCTCGGCCGCCGCCCTCGCGGCGCTGGCCGCGATCCTCGCCAGCCTCCCGCTCGCCGCGGGGGGTCTCGTCGCCGCGCGCCCGTTTCCGCGCGCCGCCGTCCGCTACCGCATCGTCGCCGCCGCGTTCGCGCTCGCCGCGCTGGTCGCTCCGCTCGCCCTCGCCGCCGCATCGCTGCGCACCGCGCCGTCCGCGTTCGCCGCCGCCTCGCCGGCAGTCGCGAGCCTGTTCACGGCGCTCGCCGGTCCGGTGCTCGCCGTCTCCGCCGCGATCGGCCTGGTGCTGCTGTTCGAGCTGATCTTCGACGTGGTGAAGCTGCGCCGGGTGAAGCGCTGCGCCGCCCCGCTGGGACGCGTCGCCGTGCGCGGCGCGCTGATCGGCACCTCGCGGACCGTCACGACGCCCACCGCGATCGGCTACCTGCACCCCGCCGTCGTCCTGCCCGAAGGCTTCCGCGCCCGCGTCGACGAGCGCGAATGGGACGCCGTCGTCGCGCACGAGTGCGCGCACCTCGCCCGCGGCGACGACTGGGCCAAGGCGCTTCAGAGCGCGGTCCAGCGCGCGTGCTGGTGGCTGCCGGGCCTGTGGGTCCTCGGCCGCGCCCTCGATCTCGAGCGTGAGCTCGCGAGCGACGAGCGCGCCGCCGGAGAAGCAGGCCCGCGCCGTTATGCTGCCTGCCTCCTGCGACTTGCCACCGACCGCGGCTCCGAACTGGCGCCGGCCTTCGGCGGCCGCCGCTCCCACGTCGCGATCCGCGTCGAACGCCTCCTGCGCCCGGTCGCCGACGGCGGCCCGCTGATGCGCGCGATCGCGCTGGGCGCCTTCACCGCGGCCGCGCTCGCGGTCCTCGCGGGCGCCGTGCTGGCGCTGCCGGGCACCGCCCCGCATCTCACCGGCGCCGTACCGCACCATGCCGAGCAGATCGTGATCGCGCACGCCGCCCTGCGCCACGCGCTGCCGCGCGTCGCGGCCGCGGCCCGCCGCCCGTCCGCCGCGCCACGCCGGGCGCCGGGCTCGGTCGCCGCCGCGCGAACCGCCGCGGCGCCGGTCCGCGCCGTCGCCATGCTGACCGCGGACGCCGTCCCGGCCGCCGACTCCGTGCCGAAAGCCGCAGCCCCCGCAACGCAGACCGCGGCCGCCCTACCGGCCGCGAACGCGGCGCCGCAGGCCGCTCCGGCCGCGTCCCAGCTCGCTCGGATCGCCGTGCGGGCGCCCGTGAAGCGCGCGCCCGCGACCGCTCGCCGGGCCGAAAACCGCGCGCCGGGACGCCGTGCCGCCGCCGTTCGCGCGGACGCCGTGCCGATCGAGACGCTGGCGTTCGTGGCGCCGCACCGGCGCTGCCGCACCTGCTTCGGGCCGATGCGCTCGCCTGACGACGCCGTCGGGCCGCAGTCGCCGTCGTTCACGCCGCACGCGCCGCAGGGTGGCGCGCCGAGCGCCTCGGCGGCCGCGATTGCCGCCGACGATCCCACGTCTGGGCCGGTCTCGTTGGGCGCCGATTTGATCTGGTTCCGCTTCCAGACCCGCACGGTCCAGGGACCGTAGGGACCAAGGGCCCCAGCACCGGGACGCCGGTTCTTCTTGGGAGCCCAGGTTATACTAGAGAAAACCAGCCCGAAACGTCGGGCTGGAAGCGTCTTATCGGGAAACGACGATGCGCATCAAATACGAAGTGTCCGCCGGCGGCCTCGTGCTGCGGCGGAACGGCAACTCCTTGGAGGCCCTGCTCATCGGGCGGGGCGAGCCTCGTGTTTGGTCGCTGCCCAAAGGCCACGTCGAGCCGAAGGAGACCCACGAGCAGGCCGCGCTGCGGGAAGTGCGCGAGGAGACGGGCTGCTGGGCCGAGATCCTGTCCAAGCTGTCGGACATCTCGTACTGGTTCTATCTGAACCGCACCAAGCACAAGAAGTCGGTCCATTTCTACCTGATGCGCTACCTCACGGGCGACACCGCCAACCACGACCACGAGGTGGACGAGGCGCGCTGGTTCGAGATCAAGGCGGCGAAGAAAGCGCTCAAGTACGTGAACGAGAAGCGCCTGGTGGACCTCGGCCTCGAGTGGCTCGAGAAGGACGGCGCCGGCATCTTCGAGCCCGAGACGGTCACCGCGGCGCGCTCGGTGCGAGACACGAGCGCCTGAGTTCTTCGGCTGACCAATCGGCTGGACACTTGCGCGTCTCCATCGACGTCTTCGACGGGCCGCTCGACCTGCTGCTGAACCTCGTCAAGGAGCGCCGGCTCGACATCGCCACGGTGCCGCTGGCGGCCGTCGCCGACCAGTACCTGGCCTACATCCAGGCGATGGAGGCGCTCGACGTCGAGCTCGCGGCGGACTATCTGGTGGTGGCTTCGACGCTGGTGTTCCTGAAGTCCAAGGCGCTGCTGCCGCCGATCCCGATCGAGTTCGCGGGCGATCCCGAGGAGTCGGCCGAGGCGATCGAGGCCCGGCTGCGCGACCGCCTGATCGCGTACTCGAAGTACCGCGACGCCGGAACCGAGCTCAAGACCCGCGCCGCCGAGGCGTCGGCGTACTACTTGCGCGCCGACGGCGGCGACCCGACCGCCGACTTCGTCCAGCGCTACAAGATCGACGCGGCCAAGCTGGCCGCCGCGCTCGCTGCGGCCCTGCGCGCCGCGAAGCCCGAGAAGCGCACGATCGTGCGGGAACGCGTCTCGCTCAACGAGCAGATGGACCTGGTGTTCCGCGCCGTCCGGCGCGACGGCAAGGCGTCGTTCCTGGGTCTGTGCGCCGGGCTCGACCGGGTCGCGATCATCGTGACCTTCCTCGCCGTGCTGGAGCTCGTCCGCCGCGAACGCATCCGCGTCGCCCAGGACGAGGCGTTCGGCGACATCGACCTTCTCCCGGTCCCCCAAGAGACGCATGCAGCCTGAGCTCCTCGACACCGGCCACCTCCAGCGCAACATCGAAGCGCTGCTCTTTGTCGCCTCCGAAGCGCTGTCGATCAAGGAGCTGGCGAAGCTGACCGGCGCGGAGCAGAGCGAGGTCACCGTCGCGCTGCAGAAGATCGACGAGGACTTCGCGCACCGCGGCATCGTGCTGCGCGAGATCGCGGGCGGCTACCGCCTCGCCAGCGCCCCGGACGCCCGTGAGGCGGTCGAGGCGTATCTGATGCCGCCCAAGACGAACCTCTCGCCGGCGGCCCTGGAAACGCTCGCGATCGTGGCCTACACGCAGCCGACCACCAAAGGCGAGATCGAGGACATCCGGGGCGTCTCGGCCGACTCGGTGATCGCTACCCTGGTCGACCGGCGGTTCCTCACGGAGTCCGGCCGCAAGGAGACCCCCGGGCGGCCGATGCTCTATAAGACGACCCCCGAGTTTCTCGAGGTGTTCGGCCTGAAGTCGCTCGACGATCTCCCCCGCATGGACGTGGACGGCACCACGGCGCTCGAGCTGGCGCTGCCGATTCTGACGCTCCCGGCCCCACGGGACGGCGTTCCTGACGAAAGCCTGACCGAAGAAATACCGGCGGAGGAAACCCCTGCCGCCGTCGATGCGGTCGAAGCCGTTGATACGACAGAGTCCGAACGGGACGAAAAGAACAGCACGCACGACGAGCAGCCCGCACAAGCGGTCGCCGTCGACGAGGCGCCGGTCGAGACGACCGCCGCCGAACCAGAAACGGAGCCCCAGCCATCAGCGGTCTAACCGCATCACCGCAGACCCTCGTGCCCGCCGACGTGTGGGCGATGGTCGACGAAAACTGTCAGCGCGTCGCGCTGATCCACGAGCTCATCCAACCCGGCGAGACCTTCCAGCTCACCGGCGACCAGCGCAAAGCGGTCGACACGATCACGAGCGGCCTCGACGACGGGACGTTCGAGTACCTCCTCAAGGCCCCGACCGGGTCCGGCAAGACGGAAGTCATGCTGCGCGTCGCGGTCGACACGATCCTCAAGACCGACGGCTACGTCGTGATCCTCGCGCCCACGCGCGACCTGATCCGCCAGCACGTCACCTACTTCACCGAGCGCCTCGAAGGCACCGGAATCGGCGTGGGCCAGATCCATGGCGGCGCGTCGCCCGGCGAGCGCCGGCAGGTCGAAGCGGGCATCGAGAACGGCACGATTCACGTGGTCGTCGGCTCGGCGATGATGCTCACCATCGACCGCCACTGGGAGATCATCGACAAGAGCGATCTGCTCTTCGTCGACGACGTCAACGCGTTCGACGAGCGCGAACACTTACGGCTGCTCGAGGATCTCGACTGCCCGATGCTCTTCGCGACGGCGACGCCCGACGAGCTGAAGCGTTTTCTCGACCGCATCGGCGCGACGAAGAACGTCGTGTCGATGAAGAAGATGCCGTTCGACGTGCTGCCCACCAAGGTTCACAAGGTGGAAGGCGTGTGGGGTGAGCCGCCGGCGGAACAGCTGTCGCGCGCCGACGCGCTCATCAAAGAGCATCTCGCGCGCGGCTCGCGCATCTTCGTGATCGGCCGCACGCGCGGCGACGTACCGCGTTTGGCGGAACGACTCGATCAGACGTACGGGATCGACGTCGAGCAGCTGCGCGGCGACATGGCCGACACCAGCGAACAGAGCAAACGCTACCGGCGCAAGGGCGTGAAGGTCAACGAAGTCGGCACGCGCGTCGAGATGATGAACAGCTTCCGCGGCAAGTCGCCGGCGGTGCTGGCCGCGACGAACCTCATCGGAAGCGGCATCGACATCCCGGCGGCGGACTTGATCGTGATCACCGACTCCGACGCGTTCGGCGAGTCCGAGATCGAGCAGCTCATCGGCCGGGTCGGCCGCCGCGAGCGCCCGTCGGACGCGGTGCTGCTCACCGGAACGACGTTCGAGAAGAACCCCTCGCGCGCGATGGCCTCGCCGCGGGCGAAGAGCTTCATGCCGACCGGCATGCGCGCTCGCCAGTTCAACTTCGGCCGCCGCCGCTAACCGTTCGGGGATGCGGCTCGGTTCCCACATCCGCGTCGCCGCCGGGTACGACGACGCGGTGGAGTACGCGAAGAAGCTCGGCTGCACGGGGCTGCAATTCTTCGGCGGCAATCCGAAGACGTATCGCGTCGGCGCGATCGACGTCCCCGCGCTGCAGCGGTTCGCCCGCGCGCGCGAGGCCGCGGGCATCACGCCGGCTGCGATCCACACGTCCTATCTGATCAACCTCGCGAGCGAAGACCGCAAGACCGTCGTCAACTCGCTGCGCTTGCTGAAGAACGATCTGAAGATCGCTGCGGCGGGCGACATCGCGTACGTCAACACACACCTCGGATCGTACGGCAAGCGCGATCGCAAAGACGGTTTCGCGTCGGTCGTCGCCGCGCTGCAGGACGCGCTTGCGGGGATCGATCCGAACGTCCATCTCGTGATGGAGAACAGCGCCGGCGCGGGGCAGCTCTGCGGCGGCACGATGGAAGAGCTGGGCGAGTTCGTGCGCGCGATCGGGCATCCGAATCTGCGCGTGTGCCTCGATACGGCGCACTCGTGGGCGGCCGGGTACGAGATCAACTCGCGCGACGGCGTGGAGCGGTTTTTCGACTTGGTGGAGCGCGAGATGGGGCTCGACCGGGTGGTGATGTTCCACTTCAACGACACGCAGATCGAGCTGGGCGGGCACCGCGACCGCCACTGGCACATCGGCGAGGGCCACATCGGGATCGCAGGGTTCCGCGCCATCGTCGCGCATCCGGGCGTGCAGGGAAAGCTCGCGATCCTCGAAACGCCGGGTGAAGAGGAAGACGACGCGCGCAACATCGCGACGATGCGCACCGTGCTGGAGGGCGTCGCCGCATGACCGAGGGAGTGTTCACCGTGAGCGAAACGCCCGAGCGCGGCGCAGCCGCCGAACGACGGACCGCGAAGCGTATCGCGATCCGGCTTCCCGTCGTCTACCGCGGTCCGGACGGGACGCCGAAGCACGGCACGACCGAGAACGTCTCACGCCGCGGAATGCTGATCGTCGCGCAGGAGCAGCCCGCCGGGACACGGCTGCGCGTCGCGGTGACGGGCCTGGACGGGCGCGAGCGCGAGATCGCCGCCGAGGTCGTGCGCTCGACGCCCGAAGGCCGCGTCGCGGTCTCGATCGCGGAGCACGACGCCGCGCAGATCGACGCGATCGTCGACGCCGATCCGGAGACGTCCCCGCCGGCGAAATAGCCGCGCACGACGATCGCCTTCGTATGATCGTGCACTTCGATCTCGACGCGTTCTATGCGTCGGTCGCGCAGCGTGACGATCCGTCGCTGCGCGGCGTGCCGCTCGCGATCTCCGGCAGCTCGCGGCGCGCGGTGGTGCTGACCGCGTCGTACGAAGCGCGGCCGTTCGGCGTGCGCTCCGCGATGCCGCTGTACCGCGCGCTCGAGCTGTGTCCGCATCTCACCGTCGTGCCGCCCAACTTCACCGCGTACCGCGAGAGCTCGCGCCGCGTGTTCGAGATCTTCGCCGACGGTTCGCGTGCGGTCGAAGGGCTGTCGCTGGACGAAGCGTACGTCGACGTGCCGGCCGGCGATCTCGACGAAGCGGTCGCGTTCGCCCAACGCGTGCGTGCGCGCATTCATGAAGAAGTCGGGCTCACCGCGAGCGCGGGCGTCGCGTCGGTGAAGATGGTCGCGAAGATCGCGAGCGACGCGAACAAGCCCAATGGCCTGACCGTCGTCCCGCCCGGCACCGAAGCGGCGTATCTCGCGCCGATGCCGGTCGGGCGCTTGTGGGGCATCGGGCCGAAGACGCAGCCGCGGCTGGAACGCGCGGGGATTCGCACGATCGCGGACGTCGCCGCGCTCGACGAAGCGCGTCTGTACGATCTGTTCGGGCGCGCCGGAACGTTCTACCGCGATCTCGCGCGCGGCATCGACGAGCGCGAGGTCGATCCGTCGCGCGAGCGCAAGTCGATCTCCACCGAAGAGACGTTCGAGTACGACGAGCGCGACGAATCGCGCATTCTCGCGCTGCTGCGCGTGCAGGCCGACGAGCTCGCGCGCGATCTCCAGAAAGAGCAGTTGCGCGGCGCGACGGTCGGCGTGAAGATAAAGAAAGCCGACCACACGATCACCGGCCGCCAGACGTCACTCGCCGTCGCGACCAACGACGCCGACGCGATCCACGACGCCGCGGTATGGTGCTGGAAACGCAGCGGCATGGGCGGCGTCCCGATCCGCCTGCTCGGCACGCGCATCGCCTCGTTGACGGACGAAGAGGCGCGCGAGATCAGGCTGTTCTAGCCGTGCACCGGAACGCGCCCTTCCCGGGCGGCTCCTTCATGAGTACAATCGGACGAGGAGGGTTGACATGCCGGTTTTGCTTCGGCCTGGCCCACAGTCGGGCTACATGCGCGTCGTGTTCGGGACTGCGGCGCAAATCGGACTCGGGCTGTTCGCTTTTTTCGGGACGGGGCAGCTGTTCGCGCAGCAGCACTCGCACGTCGTCGTCCGTCTCGCCGCGCTTGCCTATCAGTCGGCCGTCGTCGCCGCGGTGCTCGCCGTCATCCTCACGCCGCTGCTCCTTCGGTGGGGAGTGCGTGTCCGGTCTCTCGTGCTCACGACGCGTTCGGCGATCACCGCTCCGGCGATCGGGGTGGCCGTCGCCTTCGCGTTCATCGCGGACCACATCGGCCAGCACTGGCGCTGAGCTCGGCGAAGGATGGTGCGAAGCCGGCAGCATGTGCCGGCTTCGCGACTAGCGATCGACAGGCTCAGGGGACATAGACTGTCTCAGTTGCCGACCCAGGGTGAGACGACGCAGTGCGCGCCTCCGCCGTTTGCCGCGGTGCCCCAGGCGTAGAAACCGTTGCCCCACGTGAAGCCCCAGGTGCCGATCGGCGTGCCGTTCGCGGGCAGCGGGTTCACGGGGTTTCCGACGCACACGCCCTTCTTGCACTTGCCGTCGGACGTGACGCCGCCGTCCGCGTTGGTGGTGTTCGCGAGCCAGCCCGGCGGGCACGTGCACGTCCGCACGCCGCCGCTGCACGTGACGAAGATGCTCTGCGCGACGCGGTAGTCGCGCGTTCCGACCGCGGCGTAGGCGGAGACGCGGAAGCTTCCCTGGCGCTGGATCTGCTGGCAGAGCCAGGTCTTGTTGTTGAAGTTCGCGTTCTGGGCCGCCGCTGCGGAGACTTTGTCCGCGCAGTCCTTGTCGTGCCCGAGCTGCGTGTTGTACGAGGCGAGCTGGCCGAGGTCGATGATCGGGTTGTTGATGCTGCTGCCTGCGTCGTCCCCGACGTACACGATGGCCTTGCCGAAGCAGTGCGCCCCGGAAGCCTTCGCGGGCTGCGACGTCGCGACGCTGAACGTCAGGATTGCGACGAACGCCATGGCGGCGCTGAGAAATCTCTTCATGCTGTGTTTGGCCCTTCGCTCGTTGAGAGCGGACGATTGCGTGCGCGGTGTGCGAGCACCGCACGGCCATCGTAGGGGCGGCGCTTTCAATCCGCTTTCACACCGCGCGCGGCGTCATGGCCGGCCGCCGCACTCGTGCGCGCCGGCGAGCGTTTTCAGATGCGGTCGGTGCTCCAGCACGGGTCGGCGGTGCTGCGGCGTTGCGCGTCGTGCGCGCGGAACGCTGCGCGGAACCGCGCGCTCAGCGGGATCAGCATCGCGATGCCGTCCGTTCGGGCGCGCACGGCGCCGCGCGGGAGCGCTTCGCGCGCGATCGCGGGCGGGAGCCAGCCGCGGATCGTGCGCAGGTCGCCGGCGGCTGCGCGCAGCAGCGGCGCGATGCACCGCGCGTCCTCTTCGCGGGCGAACGCGAGCTCGTCGAGCGCGAACGCGTCGGCCGCGGGCACGCGCCGGCCCGTGA
>JAXDMB010000219.1:0-3373 GCA_034666325.1 Vulcanimicrobiota bacterium | reverse complement strand
GCGTTCAAGGCGCTGCCGACGACCGTCGCGCTCCCGGCCGGAACGCAGATCGCCGGCATCGGCACGATCGGCAGCACGATCTCGGCGACGCCGCCCGCCGGCACGCCCGCGGGACCGTTCCCCGTCGCGAACGCGCAGAACAACCCGGCGAACGCGTACGTGCGGATGACGGCGTGCTGCCAGCCCGTGGACTCGTCGTTCCTCGGACGCAGCGAAGTGGTGAAAGCGCGCTGGCGCTTCAGCGACGCGACGACATTCACTGCGGCATATATCGGCAACCAGTCGTCGTTCGGGCTGGACGGCGCGCAGCTGCAGACGCTCAACGCGACGTTCGCCGGCTCCGGCGCGCCGGTCGCGCTCAATCCGACGACGCATCTTCCGTCGAACGTGACCGAGCTCGAGAACGAGCCGCTGTTCGAAGCCGAGCTGCGCACCGCGCTGCGCAACGACACGCTGATCGCGCGCTGGTACGCGGTCTCGCTCAACCGCTTTACCGGCAACGCGGCGGCGACGCCCGCGCAGCCGTTCACGGGCGTCGTCAACCTGACAGGCAACGCGCCGCTGACCGGCGGCGGCACGTCGCCCACGTTCAACGGCCAGCCGCAAACGATCACGATCCCCGACGTGTACAGCCGCACGGTCGAGGAAGACCGCGTGCGCGGCGGCTCGTTCGCGTGGATCCATCCGGCCGGCGCGAACGACTACGAGCTCGCGGTCGATCGTATCGTGTCGCTCACCAACGCGTACTCGGTCGGCGCATCCGGCGGCAATGCCGTGTTCGCCGCATCGGTGCCCGCCGGCTCGTCGCAGACGATCACCTCGTTCCTCGCGCGCGGCACGCTGCGGCCGAACGACAACGACGCGCTGACGCTCGCGGCGTACGCGACCACGTACCGCAACCGCTTCTCCACCGGCCCGGCCGCGAACGGCTTCGCGTTCGGCGACGCGACGCACAGCGAGATCGACCCGCGACTGGGCTTCACGCACCGTTTCCGGCATGGAACGGCCGTCATGCGCTTCGCGATGGGCGGCGCGGTGACGCCGCCCGCGTTCAACGTGCTGAGCGGCGTGAACCAGAGCCCCGCCGCGGTGTTCCGCCCGGGCGCGACGTCGCTCACCGTGACGCGCAACGCCGGCACGCTCAAACCGGAGACGTCGTTCGGCTACGACCTCGGCGCAGACATGCGCCTCGAGCGCGACACGGTCGCATCGATCGACGCGTACCTGACCAACGTGCGCGACCAGCTCGTCACCACGGTCACGCCGAGCGGCACCTTCACGCCGCCCGGCGGCACCACAGCGATTCCGGTGTACGCGAGCGCGGCGGCGAACGCGGGCAACTCGCGCTTCTACGGCCTCGAGGCGTCGGTGCGCCGCGATCCGCGCATCGGCCTCGGCTACGTCGCCCAGGGCGCGCTCACGCGAGCGTACGCGTACGCGGTGTCGCCGTCGCTCTACGCGAACGCATCCGGACCGTTCGGCACCAATCTCGCGATCGTCCCCGGCGCGAATTATACGTCAACGGGCACCGGGTTCAACGGCATCTCGAACAAGGGCATCCCGTACGCGCAAGGCTACGCCGAGCTGCACTACCGCAGCGAGCGCGGCGGCCTGCTGCTGTTCGGCATGACCTACTACGGCAACAACAACGCGTACGGCGTGCCGGCGTTCACCGTCGCGAACGCGTCACTGCGCGTCCCGGTCGCCGCATCACGCAGTGCCGCGTCACGCAGCGCGGCGTCACTCCAGCTTTCGATCGACAACATGTTCGGCACGCAAGCCGGACAGACGATCGCAACGGACGGCGGCATCCCCGTTCCGCTCGTGAACGGCAAGACCGGTCTGGTGAACGCGCTGCCGGTCGGCCCGCGCGTCGTGCGGCTGCAGCTGCATCTCGGCGCAGCGCGATGAACCTCGCCGCACTAGGCGGCGAGGTTCATCGCATGTGATCCCGCCGGCTCGGCGTTACGGGGTCGCGGACGGCGCCGGGCTGGGCGTCGGAGACGGGGCTGGGGTCGCGGGCGGTTCCCACGTTGCCAAGCCGCGGATGAAGTTGGTCGCCGGGCTGGGTGCGATAACGCGCTTGGGCGACGGCGCGCCGTTCGCCGTTTTGTCGAAGACCGCGATGGTGGACGGCGACGCGCCGTCGAGCGAGTTGAGGCCGACGTACAGCGCGCCTTGGTCGTCGACGGCCATCGCGCTGATGTAGCTGTCCGGGAACGGCCCGATCGTCCGCGACACGGTCGCCGGACCGCTGGTGCCGCAAGCGGTGATCGCTTCGATCGAGGAGTTCGCCAGCGTATCGCCGCCGCGCACCATGAGATAGATCGTCTTGTCGCGCGCAACCGTCAGCGGGCCGTCGCCGTAGAACGCGCTGACGGTGCAGTCGGCGATCTGCGCGTCAACGTTGGTCTCATGGCGCGTGTACTCGCGGATCTCACCGCCGCTATTGACGAGGTAGTCGTGGCCGCCGGGATCCGTTCCGAGATAGAGGCCGGCGAATCCGGGCGGTCCGAGCGTGAGCGTGCGCTTGGAGGATGCACCGTCGTCCGCGAAGCGCTTGACGATGAACGTGTTCGGCGTGTTGTAGAGGATGTCGAAGCCGTTGAAGTCGTTGCGCGCCACACCGTCGCCCTGCGTGGAGGGCGCCGTGTCACACGGGACGTCGGTCGCGGTGGGCGAGCCGTTGGCGTCCGCCGGCTCGACGGTCACCCGGCAGTGCTCGCCGGTACCGTCGAAGTAGTTGTGCAGCACGTCGAGCGTGCCGTCGACGTTCGTCGCGAGCGCGGTGTTGATGCCTTGATTTTCGGGATGCGGCGTGATCGTCCGGGTCGCGGTGGACGCGCCCTTCGCGTTCAGCGGCAGCGCGTACGCGTTCGACGTGTCCGCATAGTACAGCGTGCCGCTCGCGCGAATCCCGCTCGGCGAGCGCGAGCCCGCCGTGCTATTTTGGAGCCCGTCCGCCGCGCGGCTAGCCGCAGGCACCGAGTGAGAGCCGCCGCTGCACCCTGCAAGCACGGCGATGAGCAGCGCTGCAAAAGCGCTCCTGGTCGTTATCATTGGAAACACACCTATTCCGTAAACGTGAGCGGGTTTATGCAGCATAACGGTTGGCACGATGGACGAATTTGCCTGGCTCGTATGGGTAAACTTTCCGCTCCTCCGCGCTGTGATCGGCCTGAGCGCCTCGCCAGGCGGCCACGCCCGCGCGGGACACGACGCTACGAGCACGAAGCGAACGCCCATGAGCCGGGTCGGGACCGCCGTCATTTTTTCGCTATCCGCGCGCGTCGTCGCCGGAACCACGCGATGATCCTCGCGGCGCTCGGCGGGGCGCTTCTCGTTCTGATCAATCCGGATCCCGGCACGTCCG
>JAXDMB010000218.1:0-2989 GCA_034666325.1 Vulcanimicrobiota bacterium | reverse complement strand
GTTCTCGACGGCTCGGGCATCTCCACGCAGATGTTCGACGACGAGCTCATCCTCGCGATCGCCGCGCTCGTCCCCGAAGTGCGCGTCACGTACGTCAGCGACGGCGTGCGCTTCGGACGCGGCGCGGTGAACGCGGAAGTGTTGTGGCACCGCGCGTCCGCTGCGACCGTCGTGATGCGCCACGGCTGCGAACGCGTGCTCGTGGGGAACGTCCCGGCAACTCCCGACGGCCTCAACGAGATCGCCGCCGACCTGGTCGGCTTCTTCTGCGGCGCGCCGCTCACGACGCTCGCGCTGTTTCCGCACGCGGACGGGCAGGTGCGAAAGCCGGTCGCGCGCCCGCGCCGCCGCGGCCCGTGGGACGCGCCGCTCATCCCGCTGCCGTTCGATCCGCCGCTCGTGCGCGAAGACACCGCATAAGAACGAGATAGCGCACGGTTGCGTCCGGCGTTTTCCTTCGGTTCGGTATCGTACCGAGCGGGTAATGCATCGGAAGGCCGCCCGGCGGCCGGAAAGCGAGCTCAGATGAGTTTGAAAGATGCGTTCGACAAGGGCCTCGACGCGGTCAAGAAGGGCGCCGAGAACGTCAAGGACACGGTCAGCGAGCTCGGACACCGCGGCGCGGCCGAAGGCGAGCAGACAAAACGCGACGTCGCGGGCGACGAGATGACGCTCGGCGAGAAAGCTGGCTCGGTCATCCACCAGGGCACCGAGACGATCAAAGGCGACATCGACGCCGGAAAGCGCGACGTCCGCAGCAACCTCTGATCCGTAGCCGGTCGAGCTAGGGACAGATCGCCGGAGCGTCGCATCGTGGCGCATGCTCGACCCGCAAGCGCGCGCTTTTCTCGATCACATCGCGACGCTGAACCGGCCGCCGATCGAGTCGCTGCCGCTCGCGGACGCGCGTGCGCTCTTCGAGGAAACGTTCACGCGGCTGGGCGGTGCGCCGCTCGACGTCGCCAGCGTTCGCGACATCGAGGCGAGCGGACCGCTCGGGAACATTCCGGTGCGCGTCTATACGCCCACGGGTGCGAACGGGCCGCTGCCGATGCTCGTGTGGTATCACGGCGGCGGCTGGGTGTGCGGCAGCCCGAACAGTTACGACGCGGTGTGCCGTGTGCTCGCGCGCGAGAGCGGCTGCATCGTCGCATCGGTCGACTATCGCCTCGCGCCCGAGCATCCCGCGAACGAGCAGTTCGAAGACGCGTACGCGGCGCTGGAATGGCTCGCCGCGCACGCGCAGGAGCTCGGCGCGGACGCCACGCGGCTCGCGGTCGGCGGCGACAGCGCGGGCGGCGGTCTCGCGGCGAGCGTCGCGCTCAAAGCATGCGACGCGGGCGGTCCGCCGCTGTTGCACCAACTGCTCGTGTACCCGGCGGTCGGCAGCGGCGTGAAGACCGAGTCGTACCGAACGTACGGCGAAGGGCATTTCCTCACCAACGAGCGCATCGACTTCTACTGGCGCTGCCACATACCGCGGCCGGAGATCGCCGAGATGCCGTACGTGTGCGCGTCGCGCGCCGAGACGCTGCGGGGTTTGCCGCCCGCGACGATCGTCATGGCGACGTGCGATCCGCTGTGGGACGAAGGCGTCGCGTACGCGGAGCGCTTGCGCGCGGACGGCGTCCCCGCCGAGTTGCGCGCGTACGATGGCATGATCCACGCGTTCTTCTCCTTCATCGCGATCTTCGACAAAGGGCGCGAAGCGGTCACGGACGCCGGCAAAGCCGTCGGCGCCGCGCTGCTCCAGAAATCGCCGGTATAGCGCGCTCTGAAACCTTACGGGCCGGGGTTCCGTATTGGAGGTACCCGGTTCCCAAAGGATCTGTCGATGCGCTATTCGAGCACCATGCCCGTCCGTGCGTCCGTTCTCGCCGCGGCGGGTTTTCTCGTTTCGGCCTCGGCGGGGTTCGCGGTCGCGGCCGGCGCGGCGGACAGCACGGCCGCGGTGCCGCCGGCGGTCGAAAAGATCGTGCAGCGTTTCGCGGCGGACAGCGCAGGGGTCGTGGTGCTTCACCAATCCGTCGTCTACGACCAGAAGGCGCCCGGTCACAACGAGCACGACGAACAAGACGTCAGCTTCGTCCAGCAGGACCGCAAGGGCGTGGGGATTCGCTTCCACCGTGTCGTCGAAAAGGGCCACACCGACACCGCCGAGGAGCTCGCCAAAGCGCAGGACGAGGCGGAGAAACGTCTCGCGAGCGAACCGCCGCACATCGCCACGCGGTTCAGCCTGCCGTACTATCCCGAATCCGCCGGCGACTACGCGTTCACGGCGCCCAAGGCGTGCGCCGAATGTCCCGGCGGCCAGTCCGTCGACTTCAAGAGCGCGATGAACGACGAGCGGCACGGCCACGGCACGATGAGCTTCGATCCCGCCACGTCACGCGTCACGAAGCTCGACTTCGTTCCGAACGTCTTTCCGAAGTCCGCGACGGCCGCGAAGGTCACGTACACGTTCGGCCGTCACGACGACGGCGGCTGGGGAACGGCGCGGGTCGAAGAGCACTACTCCGGACGCATGCTCATGATCAGCGGCACGGCCGACCGGATCACGACGATCGCGCACGCCAAGCACGTCGCGTCGGTCGACGAAGGCCGCAAGGCGATCCAAACCAGACCCTGAGGCCCGGACCGTCAGCCGCGGCTCGGCGGTTCGAGCGTCTCCTCGATCGCGGCGCGGCACGCCTCATAGCACTCGCACGATTTGTCCGCGAGCACGGCGAGATCGGCGATCGTCACGCTGCCGCGCTGGTACTCGATCGCGCCGTGCGTCTGCAGCGTCGCCGCCGCGACCGATACGCCGGCACGGCGCGTTCCGAGCGTGGTCGCGAGAAAGTCGTGCGTCACCGGGAACTCCTTGCGGTCCAAACGGTCGCTCGCGACCAGCAGCCAACGCGCGAGGCGTTGCACGATCGTGTGCCGCAGGTTGCACATCTCGTTCTGCTCGGTGATGAAGATGCGGGCGCGAACGGCGCGCCGCACG
>JAXDMB010000217.1:0-6327 GCA_034666325.1 Vulcanimicrobiota bacterium | reverse complement strand
GTGGGCGCCGGAATCGTACTCGACCACAAGTTCTCGAACGCGCAGCAGCGGCTCGCGCGCGACGTGCACGGCGCGGTCGTGACGTACCAGCAAGTGTGCGCGGCGCCGCGCCTGTACCGCGAGCTGTCGCGCGACGCAAATACCGGAGCGGGCGGCGGAACCGCCGTGCTGCTGGACGAGATCCATCACGCGGGCGACGACGCGACGTGGGGCAAAGCGCTGCGCGACGCGTTCGAGCCGGCGGCGCATCGCGTGTCGCTGTCGGGGACGCCGTTCCGCAGCGACGGCACCGCGATCCCGTTCGTGCGCTACGACCGCGGGCTGTCGATGGCCGACTTCGCGTACGACTACGCCGCCGCGCTGCGTGACGGCGTGTGCCGCGCGCTCGTGTTCGCGCTGCACGGCGGCGAGGCCGAATGGGTGGCGCGCGACGGCATGCAGATGTCCGCGACGTTCGACACCGCGCTGCAGGACAAACGCCACCATTCGGAACGCTTGCGCACGATGCTGCTGTCGAACGACTGGCTCGGCGACGTCCTCACCAGCGCGCACCTGCGGCTGATGTCGGTGCGCGCGGACGGCCACCGTGACGCCGGCGGGCTCGTCGCGGCGATGAACCAGGACCACGCGCGCGACATCGCTGCGCTCATGCAGCGCCGGCTCGGCGTGACGCCCACGATCGTCGTGTCGGATCTCGCCGACGCGTCCGATCGCATCTCGGCGTTCTCGCGCTCCGCCGATCCGTGGATCGTCGCGGTGCACATGGTGAGCGAAGGCGTGGACATCCCGCGCCTGCGCGTCGGCGTGTTCGCGTCGAACGTCGTCACCGAGCTGTACTTCCGCCAGTTCTGCGGGCGCTTCGTGCGCACGATCGACGGCGCGAACGACTCCGAAGCGTACGTGTTCGTGCCGGACGACCCGCGTCTGCGCATGCTCGCGCACGGAATCACGGTGGACGTGCGGCATGGGCTGCGCGGCCGTGACGAGCGCGAAGAAGAGATTGCCGCGCTGGACGCCGCGCAGCGCGCGGAGCGCGCGAGCGACGCGGGTTTATTCGAAGCGATCGCGGCGCGCACGACCGGCGAGCGCGCGGTCGATTTCGGACCGTTGTTCAATCCCGCCGCGTTCGCCGCCGGACCGGTCGCCGTCGCGGACGATCACGACGACGCGCGCGCGCAAGTGGACGCGGGGCCGCCGCTGACGACCGCGGAGCGCAAGGAGTCGATGCGCCGTTCGCTGCAGGGTCTCGTCGTGCGCGTGAGCAACCGCTTCGGCGTCGAGCACCGCAAGATCCACGCGACGCTGAACCAGCGCGTCGGCGGCAGCGTCGCAACGGCCACGGAACGCGAGCTCGACCTCCGCCGCCGCGTGGCGGAGTCATGGCTCGCGAAAGACCGCTACGACGGCTTGCGCTAAGGCCTGGCCGAAGCCGTAGGCGCGGGCGTCGCCGCACTCGGTTCGAAAGATGCCGACGGCGCCGGCGATTCGATCGATGCCGGTACCGTTGCGGGCGACGGTGACGCGGACGGGGTCGGCGTTGCGGCCGGCGGGATCGTCGGCAGCACTTTGCCGTCGAGCAGCGCTAAGCGCTCGAGCTCCGTCAACCCGGCGGGCGGTTCGGACGGATCGGCGACCGGGATGCCGGCGACGAGCTTCGCGCGGCCCACTTTGCCGTATAGCGTCTGCGGGAAGTACGCGGTCAGATACGACACTTGCTTCACCGCGCGCCGGTGCGCGTCGTCGCCAGGAATGCGTTCGTACATCTGCTCGAGCGCGTACGCGTAGCGCGGCAGCCAGCGGTCGAACGGATATTTCTTCGCCCAGTCGCGCATCGCGTCTTCCACCCACAGCGCGTTGCCGAGCACCGCTTTGCCGTGCTCGGGATGCAGCTCGGCGTCCAGCCCGAGATCCTTCACCTTGTTGCGCACGCCGAGAATGCTCATCTGCAAGCGCCCGAAGTACTCGTCGGCGGGCGCGGGCCCGTTCTTCGGATGATAGCCCACCGGCTTCTTCACCGTCTTCTTCGCGACGGTCTTCGCCGTCTTCGCGGTGGTTTTCGCAGCGGCGGCCTTCTTCGCGCTCGCGCTTTTCACGGCGCTCGTCGTCGAAGCTGCGGGCGATGCGATCGGAATCGCGCCGAGCGTGAGCGCGACCATCGCGAGCGCGGCAAAGAGTGCGCGCGGGCGGCGCGCGTCCATCATCGTGAACACTGGCGAAGCAACGTGCAAGCGCGTCGGCGGGTTCCTCAGCGAGCGGGGGCCTGCCGTGCCATGTGTTTCGGGTCCCGCGTCGAAGCCCAGCCGCGTGAACCACGACGATACGCAGACGCAGGCCGATCCGCTCGATCATGCGGAGGTCAAGAAGCATCTCTCCGCAGACCTCCTCGCGATCCTCCGCCGCGTCGACGACGGCGAGGACGAGTCCGCGCGCGCCGAGGCGCTCGGTCCGGCGGCCGCGATCGTGGACGCGCTCGCGGCGGTGGGGCTGCTGGAGTTCGCCTACCTCGCGCCGGGCAGCGATGAGGAAGAAGACGGCCCGATCGCGTGGTTCGAGGCGAGCGAGGCGATCGTCGACAAGGAACGCGACGCCGTGGTGATCGCGGGCAGCGAAGTGCTCGAAGTGTTCGAAGGCCCGATCACCCTGGAAGACCCGCCGGAACACGAGGGCGAGGAGTAAACCCTAGGGCGCGAGGCTCCACGCGCCCACGTTCCACCACGCGGTCGACAGCGACGTCGTCTGGCCGCGCAGCCGCTCGGTGAACGTGTCGAGCTCGGGGCGCTGGTACAGCAGCGCGACCGGCATCTGGTCGTGCAGGCGCGTCTGCAGTTGCCGGTACACGGCCTTGCGCTGCGCAAGGTCGTACGTGCGCTGACCGCGCGCGAGCAGCGCGTCGACGCGCGGATCGCACAGGCGCGATTTGTTGTAGCCGTGCGGCGGTACCGTCGCGCAACTGAACTGGTCCGTCGTGTCCGGATCGTCGCCGTTCACGAACGGATACAGCGCCATCTGGAACTTGCCGCCGTACACCGGCCCGCCCTCACCCGCCGGAGCGACGAACTGCGTGACGTTGAACGCCTTGAGCGTCACGTTCGCGCCGACGGCTTTTTCGTATTGCGTCACCGCGTTCCCGATGATCGTGTCGCCGGGCGTCGCGGCCTGGATGATGAACGTGACGTCGAGCGGCTTGCCGTGCTTGTAGCGGATGCCGTCGAGCCCGGGCTGCCAGCCCGCCGCGTCGAGCAGCGCGCGCGCTCGAGCGGGGTCGTACGCGACGTCCGGATACGCGTGCGGATCGTGCGCCCAGATGAACAGGCCGCGCCCCGCGTTCGTGGTGCTCACGGCGCCGCGGTACGTCTTCTGCATCATGGACGGGATGTCGATCGCTGCCGCGAGCGCGCGCCGCACGCGCGGATCGCTCGTGACCGGATCCTGCGTGTTGAAGATGATCGCACCGACGGCGTTCATCGGCTTGCGCGTGACGCGCATGCCGGTGATCTGCTTCAAGATCGGGTAGTTGCCGTAGTCCAGGTCTGAAAAATATCCCCCGACCTCTTTGGTGCGCAAGAGGTTCATCGCGGTGTTCGGATCCGCGACGAAACGAATGCGCAGGTGCTCGATCGCCGGCTTGCCGCGGAAATAGTACGGGTTCGCGCGCAGCTCGACGTGATCGCCGCGGATCCAGTTCGTCACGATGTACGGCCCGGATCCGACCGGCATCGCGTTGAACGGAATCGCGTTGAAGTCGTGCAGCTTCGCGAGCAGGTGCGCGGGCAGAATGGGGAAGCCTTGCGGCGCCAGCACGGCGACGAGCAGCGGCGCGAACGGGCGCTTGAGGTGCAGCACCAGCGTCGTGTCGTTGGGCGCGTCGGCTTCGCGCACGACGTCGTAGCCGAAACGCGTCTGCGGATTGTTCGCGGGATCGTTGATCGCGTTCACCGAGTACGCGCAGTCGTTCGCCGTGAGCGGCGTGCCGTCGGCGAACTTCAGGCCGGGGCGCAGGTGGTACGTGATCGTGAGCCCGTCGCGGCTGACGCCGCCGTTCTGCGGCGTCGGCGCCTCGGTCGCCGCGTCGCCGACGAGCTGCCCGCGATCGTCGTATTTCACGAGGTACTGGAACAGCAGCTCGCCCCACTCGGTGGAGGACGTGCCGTTCTCGAGCGCGGGGTTGAGCGACGCGGGCTCGCGCTGCTGCGCCACCACCAGCGTGTCGACCGATCCTCCCGCACCCGCTTGCTGCGACGCGACCGAGCACCCCGCCAGCAAACAGCCGGCGACGAACGCGACGGCGCCCGCCACGATGCGAAGCTTCACGCTGACCATCCCTCCACCGACGGCCCGCGCGGACCGACCGCGACCGGTTCTGCGAGCGCGGCGAGAAGCCATCGCACGCCCCATTGGAGCGAAATGGTACGAAGTGCATGCGGGCCGCCCGCGGCGGTGCCGATGACTCTAGGAACGGGTGCGACGGCGAAGGAGCTGGGATGGGATCGTTGGTCGCGTGCCCCTGCGGGCATGGAGTTGAAGATCATACCAAAGGCGGTTGCCCGGGCACGGCCCGGCAGCGCTGCACGTGCCCCCGCACGTCCCAGATGGCGCTCGATGCCGCGGTAGCCGCCGTGCGCAGCACGTTCAACGACGACCGCGCCGAGCGCGAGGCCGCGGACCGCAACTTCCTGCGCTAGTCCGCCCGCGCCGCACGGCGCCAAGGGCCGGGACGACGGTCGGCGGAACGCCCGTGCTCGGCGTTCATGGGAGCGTACGGGTCTGGTGGCTCGCCCAGTCTTCAAAACTGGTGAGGCCGTCGTAAGGCGGCTGGTCGGTTCGATTCCGACACGTTCCCGCCAGCGCGCATGGCGCGCCGCGCGGCTACAGCGGTGCTTCGACCGCTTCGGTCGCCGCGGTGAAGTCGCCGCGAATCGTCGCCACGGACTCCGGGGTGACCTCGTCCGAACCGCTCCACGGCTGCGTGGTCGAGCGGCGCTCGCATTTGCGGCGGTCTTCCGGCAGCCCACCGATCAGCATGGCTAAAAACGGCTTGCCGTAAAGCTTGCGGCGGTCTTCCTTGCGACGGTCCTCCATGTCCCTGCCTCCGGTCGTGGTGATCTGCATGGTTCGCCGAGGCAAGAGGCGCGGCCGTGCGCCCTTCGGCCTACCGCGGCCCGGGCGTTTCGTCCCGCGAAACGCCGGCGATCAGGTGCGGCGGAGGCGCCAAATCTGTTCGGCCGGCCATTTGCGCGCCCAGTCGTACGTCACGTAGCCCGTGTACGTGGTCTGAGCGTTCTCCGGCGGGCGCAGCTCGATCAGGTCCTCGACCACGAACCCGTGGCGTTTGAACAGGCGGAGCCACTCGCCGTACGGCCGGGAGAACGATACCGCGCCGTCCTCCTCGACGCGCGTCGTCTCGAAATAGTCGTGCACGAGCCGGTCCGTGAACGCGTCCGCGTTTGCATCCCAGCAGATGAAATGCAGCGGCGTCTCGGCGTTGAACGCGAGCAGCCCGCCGGGGCGGAGCAGCCGCGCCGCTTCGGGCACGGTGCGGTCGGGGTCGGCGAACGTCATCGCGCCGTGGTCGCAGAACACGATGTCGAACGACGCGTCCGGCAGCGGCACCGCCTCGGCGCCGGCGTGCACCAGCGGGAACTCGACGTTCGCGCCGGTCATCGCGGTGCGCGCGTAGTCCAGCTGCTTCGCCGAATTGTCGAGTCCGACGCAGCGCGCGCCTTGTTTTGCGAGCGCGATCGACCACTGTGCCGCGCCGCAGCCGTATTCGAGGACGTCCTTGCCGCGCACGTCGCCCAGCACGTGCAGATCGTCCTCCGGAATCGCCCACACGCCCCACGCGCGCGGCTCGCGCGCGAGCTGCTCCCCGTGACGCGCCTGGTACGCGTCGCTTTCGGCGTCCCAGTGCGCGCGGTTCTTGCGCGCGTCGGCGGCGAGTTCCAGCGCTAAGCGCGCTCGCGCTGCACGCGCGGCTGCTGCAGCTGCAAGCGCTGCAGCATCTGCGGCGTCGGAAGCTTGATGTCGCGCGCGAGCTTCATCCAGGCCAGGACTTTGATCGTCCACCACGTCGCGTCGATCTCGAACCAGCGCAGACCGTGGCGCGCGCTGAACGGGAACGCGTGGTGGTTGTTGTGCCAGCCTTCGCCCCAGGCGAGGAACGCGACGAACCAGTTGTTCATCGACTTGTCGCCGGTGCGGAAAGTCTGATAACCGCTGTGGTGCGCCGCGCTGTTGACCAGCCACGTGATGTGATACGTGATCACGATACGCACGAACACGCCCCAGATCAGCCACGACCAGCCGCCGGCGGCGAACAGCGCCACGGCG
>JAXDMB010000216.1:0-5384 GCA_034666325.1 Vulcanimicrobiota bacterium | reverse complement strand
ACGGGCGCGTCGGCCGACGTCCACGTCCCGATCCGCTCGGGCACCGACATCGCGTTCACCGGCGGCCTGATCAACTACGTCTTGTCGAACGACGCCTACTTCAAGGAGTACGTGCACGCGTACACGAGCGCGTCGTTCCTTGTGCATCCGGATTTCCGCGACACCGAGGACCTCGACGGGATGTTCAACGGCTACGATCCCGCATCGCGCACGTACGACTCCAAAGCCTGGCGCTACGAGCTCGAAGACGACGCCGTGCCCTCGAGCGGTTTCGGCGAAGCGTCCGTGCACGAAGGCGGCAAGCGCCCCAAACGCGATCCGACGCTGCAGCATCCGCGCTGCGTGATCAACGTCATCAAGCGCCACTACGCGCGCTACACGCCCGAGATGGTGGAGAGCATCACCGGCGCGCCGAAGGAGTCGTTCCTGAAGCTCGCGCGGCTGCTCGTGGAGAACAGCGGCCGTGACCGCACGGCGGTGTACGCCTATGCGATGGGCTGGGCGCAGCACACGGTCGGCGTGCAGAACATCCGCGCCGCCGCGACGCTGCAGGCGCTGCTCGGCAACACGGGGCGCCCGGGCGGCGGAATCATGGCGCTGCGCGGGCACGCGTCGATCCAAGGTTCGACCGACATCGCGACGCTGTACGACAACTTCCCCGGCTATCTCAAAGTGCCGACGCTGGAAAAGAACGAGACCGATTTCACGTCCTGGACGAAAGCGCACACGATGCGGTCCGGCAAGTGGGCGGACTTTCCAAAATTCGCTATATCGTTCCTCAAAGCGTGGTACGGCGACAACGCGCGCGCGGACAACGACTGGAACTTCGCGCGCCTGCCGCTCAACACGGGCGATCATTCCGACCTGCCGATGTTCTTCGCGATGAAGGACGGCGACGTGGAAGGGCTCGTGCTGTACGGTCAAAACCCGGCGGTCGGCGGGCAGAACGCGGCGCTGCAGCGCGGTGCGATGGAACGCCTGAAGTGGCTCGTGGTGCGCGACATCTTCGAGACGGAGAGCGCGTCATTCTGGAAGCGCGAGGGCGCCGACCCGAACGAGATCGGTACCGAGGTGTTCTTCCTGCCCGTCGCCGGGGTCGCGGAGAAGGCCGGCACGTTCACCAACACCATGCGTCTCGTGCAGTTCCACGAGAAGGCCGTCGACCCGCCGGGCGACGCGCGCAGCGACCTCACGTTCACGTACGATCTGGGCAAACGGCTGCGCGCGCTGTATGCGGACTCGTCGAACGAGCTCGACCGCCCGCTGCTGGATCTCACATGGGATTACGACAGCGACGACGCGCACGAGCGCGCGCTCGGCGAGCCCGACGTCGAGAAGATCATGCGCGAGATCAACGGCTACCGCATCGCGACGGGCGAGCACCTGCGCGACGCGCACGAATTGCGCGACGACGGCAGCACCGCGTGCGGCGCGTGGATCTACACCGGCATGTTCCCGGAGCCCGGCCGCAACTTGACGCGCCGCCGCACCGCCGATCCGGACAATCCCGTGTCGCCCGAGTGGGCGTGGTCGTGGCCGAACAACGTGCGCACGCTGTACAACCGCGCGTCCGCCGATCCGTCCGGAGCGCCGTGGAGCGAGCGCAAGAAGCTCGTGTGGTGGGACGAAGCCGCGCAGCGCTGGGCGGGCGACGACGCGCCCGACTTCCCGTTGCGAACGGCGCCGTCGTACCGCGCGGCGGACGACGCGCGCGGCGAGGCGGCGATCGACGGCGACACGCCGTTCGTCATGCTGGAATACGGCCGCTCGGAGATCTTCGGCGTGAACGGCACCGCCGACGGTCCGCTGCCGACGCACTACGAGCCGCGCGAGTCGCCGGTCGGCAACGCGCTGTATCCGGACGTGCAGTACAATCCCGTGCTCAAGGAATGGCGCCGCCGCGACAATCCCTACCACGCGATCGGCGACCCGAAGTACCCGTACGTCGTGACCACGTACCGCCTCACCGAGCACCACGCCGCCGGCGCGATGAGCCGCCAGCTGCCGTGGCTCTCGGAGCTGCAGCCCGCCGCGTTCTGCGAGCTGTCGCCGGAGCTCGCCGTGGAGAAGGGCATCCGCAACGGCGACTGGGTGACGGTCGAGACGGCGCGCGGCGACATCGAGGTGCGCGCGCTGGTGACGGGCCGCATGCAGCCGTTCCGGCTGGGCCCCGGGCGCTTCGTGCACCAGATCGGGATCCCGTACCACTTCGGCTACGAAGGCGAGGTGCGCGGCGACTCGGCCAACGACTTGCCACCGCTCGTTGCCGACCCGAACGTGACGATCCACGAGGGGAAGGCCTTCACCGGCAACATTCGCGCCGGGCGCCGCGCCGCGTTCCGGCAGCAGACCCCCGAAGAGCTGGACGTGCCGGAATCCGAGCGGACGCCGTTCGGCAATGCCGAGCGGCCGGGGCCGGTCGCCGGACCCGGCGGCTTGGGCGGCAACGTGGAGTCCGTCGTTGTGCGGCCGGATGAGATCATGGCGGCGTCGCGCCTCGTCCACCGGCTCGACGAGCGGAACGCAGCCGGTGAGGGTACCGGGCAGCATGGCGAATCGATCTGATCCCGCCGGGACCCAGCGCGGTCCCGACCCCGTCCTCAACAGCGATCGCGGAACGGGCACGACGCCGCCCGAGACCGGGCCCCAGAGCAATTCGGTGGTCGGGCGCCCCGTGGTCGAGCGGCCACGGACGGCGTTTCACGAACCGAGCGAGACGAAGGGCGAAGAACGCGAGCCCTTCAACGAAAGCGAGGCGCTCGCCGAGGGCGGCAGCTTCGACGCCGTCGCCCCGCCGGGAGAGCAGCCGGAGCGCTGAGTCGCAAGGCGCGCCGCTGCTGGTGTACAAAATACCAGAGGCTTTACGTGCGGGAGTAACCGGTTGGAGACGATCGATATCACCGGCGGCGTGCCGCTTGGGGACCATGTCCCGCTCGGGCAGGCCGCCCGGAACATGCCCGTCGCGGGCGAGGAGGGCCGGCGCAAGAAACGCCGGGCCTCGGGACGGGGCCGTCCGGTTGATCCGGCCGCGCTCGAAGAGGTGCGCGCGCTGCTGGGCGACGAGCCGCGGCGGCGCGACATGCTGATCGAGCACCTGCACAAGATCCAGGACCGCTATCGCGCGATCTCCGCCGCGCACCTCAACGCGCTCGCCGAAGAGATGCGCCTCGCGCCGGCCGAGGTGTTCGAAGTCGCGACCTTCTACCATCACTTCGACGTCGTCAAGGAAGGCGAGGCCGCGCCGCCCGCCGTGACCGTGCGCGTGTGCGACGGGCTGTCGTGCGAGATGGCCGGCGCGCAAAACCTGCTCGCGATGCTGCGCAACGGCGGCTACGGCGACGGCGTCCGTGTGATCACCGCACCGTGCGTCGGCCGCTGCGACACGGCGCCGATCGCGGTGGTGAACCAGAACCCGCTGGACCACGCGACCGTCGCTGCGGTGGACGCCGCGCTCGAGAGCAAGGCGCTCACCGCGCCGGTGCCCGCGTACAAAGATTACGACGCGTACGTCGCGGACGGGGGCTACGCGCTGCTCAAAGCGTGCGTCGCCGGCGAGCGCACCCCGGACGACTTGATCGCGACGATGGAGAACGCGGGCTTGCGCGGCCTGGGCGGCGCGGGCTTCCCGGCCGGCCGTAAATGGAAGATCGTGCGCGCGGAAGCGGCGCCGCGGCTGATGGCAGTCAACATCGACGAAGGCGAACCGGGCACGTTCAAGGACCGCTTCTATCTCGAGCGCGACCCGCACCGGTTTCTCGAGGGCATGCTGATCGCGGCGTGGGCCGTCGGGATCGCGGAGATCTACGTGTACTTGCGCGACGAGTACGCCGCCGCGCGAGCGATCCTCACCGCGGAGATCGCCGCGCTGCAAGCGCATTCGCCGGTGCCGCTGCCGCCGATCCACCTGCGGCGCGGCGCGGGCGCGTACATCTGCGGCGAAGAGTCCGCGATGATCGAGTCGATCGAAGGCAAGAAAGGGATGCCGCGCCTGCGCCCGCCGTACGTCGCGCAGGTCGGTGTGTTCGGGCGCCCGACGCTCGAGCACAACATGGAGACGCTGTACTGGGTGCGCGAGATCGTCGAACGCGGCGCGGAGTGGTTCGCGTCGCAGGGCCGCAACGGCCGCAAAGGATTGCGCTCGTTCTCCGTGTCCGGCCGCGTGCAAAAACCGGGCGTGCACCTCGCGCCGGCGGGCATCACGATGCGCGAGCTGATCGACGAATACGCCGGCGGGATGCTGCCGGGCCACACGTTCTACGGTTATTTTCCCGGCGGCGCGTCGGGCGGCATCCTGCCCGCGTCGATGGACGACATCCCGCTCGACTTCGACACGCTCAACAAGTACGGGTGCTTCATCGGCTCGGCCGCGATCATCGTGCTGTCCGACAAAGACACGGCGAAGAGCGCGGCGCTCAACATGCTGCGTTTCTTCCATGAGGAGTCGTGCGGGCAGTGCACGCCGTGCCGCGTCGGAACGGCGAAAGCGGTCGCACTCATGGAACGCGGCGACTGGGACAAAGAGCTGCTCACCGATTTGTCGACCGTCATGATGGACGCGTCGATCTGCGGCCTCGGCCAGGCCGCGCCCAACCCGTATCTCTGCGTCTACAAATACTTCCCCCACGAGGTTTCCTAAGGTGGCGATCGCACCGCAGCGGCTCGACGACACGAGCACCAACGGCGCCGCGCGCGTCAACTTCACGCTGAACGGCACGGCCGTCGCGGCGCGCACCGATGAGACGATCCTGCAGGCCGCCGACCGGCACGGGATCGAGATCCCGCGCCTGTGCTACAAAGACGGCTACCGGCCCGACGGCAACTGCCGCGTGTGCATGGTGGAGATCGACGGCGAGCGCGTCCTCGCGCCGTCGTGCTGCCGCATGCCGAGTGACGGCATGAAGGTCACGAGCACCAGCGACCGGGCGACGAAGTCGCAGAAGATGGTTACGGAACTGCTGCTCACCGACATGCCGGCGCAAAGCACGTCGCCGTACAAGCGCGCGTCGGAGCTCGACGTGTGGGCCGGCAAGCTCGGCGTCACGCAGCCGCGCTACCCGCAGCGCACGCAGTGGACCGCGGATCTTTCGCATCCTGCGATGTCCGTGAACCTCGATGCGTGCATTCAATGCGGCCGCTGCGTGCGCGCGTGCCGCGAGGAGCAGGTGAACGACGTCATCGGCTACGCATGGCGCGGCGAGCACGCCAAGATCGTCTTCGACTTCGACGATCCGATGGGAACGAGCACCTGCGTCGCCTGTGGGGAGTGCGTGCAGGCGTGTCCGACCGGCGCGCTCACGCCGGCGAACGGCGTCGCGCTGCTCGTCCCCGACAAGAAGGTGGACTCGACGTGCCCGTACTGCGGCGTCGGCTGTCTGCTCACGTAC
>JAXDMB010000215.1:0-5642 GCA_034666325.1 Vulcanimicrobiota bacterium | reverse complement strand
ACACGAAGCTGTTGCTGGTCGAAGCTGCGCATCCGAAGACGCGCGCGTTTCGCATCACGCTCAAGCCGGGAGATCTGCCGGCCGCGCCCGGTGCCCCGGGGGCGCCGTCCGCTCCGAACGCGCCGCCGCCCGCGCCGACCGCTGCTCCGTAATCCGGACTGTTCGTCACGCCGCAGCTGTGGGGCTGGGTGGCGGGAGGGCGGGTATGAAAGCAGGCATGATGCATCGTGCCTGGTTTCTGCGATGCGGTGCTGCGGCTGCGGTTGCTGCGCCGGCCGGTTTCGCGCTGCCGGCGAGCGCTGCTCCGCGGATCGTCGATATCACGCCGCAGCTCTTGCCGTTGGTGGGGCGCGACGACGCGGCTACCGTGGCCGCGTTTCGCGCGACCATCTTGCTTCCGAACCGTGCGGTGTACCATGCCGTGCTCGGCATTCCGGTCGAGGAGGTCGGGGACGAGCGGATTCGGCGGTACTTGATCGCGCTCGCGCCGCACGCCGCGCGCATGAGTACGATAAGCGGTGAGGTGCATGCTTCCGCGGATGCGCTGCTCGCGCACTTCCTGCAGACGTTTGCCGACCTGGCGTACGACCGCCGGATCTATGTGTTGCCCACGTTGTTCCGGTTCGACGGCGCGACGCGCCAGGTCGGCGGCCGTCCGACGCTCATGTTCGGGATCGACGGGCTCGCGTCGTTCTATCGTCCCGGTACGCTGCGTTTCCCCGTCATCTTCGATCACGAGCTGTTTCACATCTATCACCAGCAGGTGCTCAGGCCGCAGCTGGCGTCGTTCGCGTCGTGGCCTGAGTTGTATCTTGGCTTGTGGGCGGAAGGGCTCGCGACGTACGTGAGCCAGCGGATGAACCCGGGTACGCCGGACGGCGTCGCACTGCTCGACGAGTCGCTTGGAGCAACTGGGCCGCGCGACGTCGCGCGGTTGGCACGGCGGTTTCTCGCCGAAGCCGGCGCCGGAACGGCGTCGGAGGCATGGTTCAGCGGAGGCCACAGCAGCGACCCCGCCCTTCCCGCGCGCGCCGGATATCTTCTCGGGCTGCGCGCGGCGCAGCGCATCGGTGGGCAGGCGCAGCTTCCCGATCTCGCACGGCTGTACGGAACGCCGCTGCGCACGAAGATCGACGAGGCACTGCACGCGATCGCCGAACAGACGACACCGGCGCCGTTGCAGCGGTTATCGAGGCCGGTGGACAGCGTGGTGCCGGCCCGGCCTTGCCGATGTATCGCCGCAGCACTTAGGCGTTTCGTCTCAACGCAATCGGGGCCGAGCTGCACTTCGACATATATTGTTTTGCGGGAACACGACTTGTCCGGGCGCCGGCAGGGCGCCAATAATAAACCCTGGGGAAGTCGGTGCCTTAAGCCTCGAGGGTTCGCTTCGGCGCTACCACCCAAGAGCTTCGTAGCGAGAAGGGCGCAGCCGGATCCTGAACGCCGGTCCCGCACGAGGTGAACGTCCGTTCACGCCGCGTTCACATGCCGCGCGGGACGTCGCCGGTAGGATCGGTCCATGGAACCTTCGCGCGACGAGCCGCTTCCCGCGACGCTCGCCTTCGTATCCGGGCTCGGAGCATTCATCCTCCTGGGCTGGTTTGCCATGTATATTTTGCTTCGCGTGAGGTGGTAGGTTGCACGTCCACCGCCAGGAGCGCATCTGGATGGCGTTCGGGCTCGCGATGCTCGTCGTGTTTCTGGCCGTCATCACGACCGCCGCGGTGGTCGACGGGTTCGTTCCGCCGAGCCACGTTCAGAGCATCGATCCCACCAAGGTGTCGCAGACGCCGCCGTTCGACCATCCGGGGCTGCACAAAGTCGCCGACGGCGCGTACGAGGCCTACTACGTCGCGCGCATCTTCTCGTTCACGCCGGCGTCCATCGAAGTGCCCGTCGGATCCCGCGTCACGTTCTACGTGACGAGCTCGGACGTCGAGCACGGCTTCAGCATCCCGGTGACCGGCGTGAACACGATGGTGACACCCGGCTGGGTCAGCCAGGTATCGCACACGTTCAAAAGCCGCGGCACGTTCCTGATCGTCTGCAACGAGTACTGCGGTTCGGGCCACCACATGATGGCCGCGAAGGTCGAGGTGAAGTGATGGCGACCGCGATCGGCGGGCGGCGCACGGCGGACGACGCGCTGGAGCTCTCGCGCGCGAGCGGTGATCTGCTCGTGCTCACCCATATCTACACCTCGACGCTGGTGCTCGGGGTCGGCGCGTTGTTCGGGATGCTGCAAGGCCTCTCGCGTGCGAACTTCATCGTGATGCCGCCGTGGTTCGACTACTACCGGATGCTGACCGCGCACGGTGTGCTGATGGCGCTCGTGTTTACCACGTTCTTCATCACCGGTCTCTTCACGTACAGCACCTACAAGACCATCCCGCGGGTTCGCTCGACGCGCCTCGGGTGGATCGGGTACTGCGTGATGCTGGTGGGCACGCTGATGGCGGCGGTCGCGATTCTGGACGGAAGCGCGAGCGTGCTGTACACGTTCTACGCGCCGCTCAAGGCGAGTCCCGTGTTCTACTTCGGGGCGACGTTCCTCGTGCTCGGCACGTGGCTGGTGGCGGCGGACATCTTTCTCAACGTGGCGTGGTTCAAGGCCTCCAATCGCGGGCTGCGGATTCCGCTTCCGGCGTTCATCGCCACGTGCACGATGACCATGTGGATCATCGCGACGCTCGGCGTGGTCGCCGAGATGTGCTTGCTCATCCCGTGGTCGCTGGGCTGGACGAACGGTATCGACGTCGGCTTGACGCGCATGTTCTTCTGGTATTTCGGCCATCCGCTGGTGTACTTCTGGATCATGGCCGCGTACGCGATCTGGTACACCGTCGTGCCGGAGACGTTTCGCGGGAAGATCTTCAGCGACGGGCTGACCCGTCTGGCGTTCATCATGCTGCTGCTGCTGTCCACGCCGGTCGGTTTGCATCACCAGTATCTCGATCCCGGCATCTCGGCGGGCTGGAAGTGGATGCACACCGTCACCACGTACGGCGTCGTGATTCCGTCGTTCATGACGGCATTCGCGATCTTCGCGACGTTCGAGCTGGCCGCGCGCAAGGCCGGCGTGCGAGGCTTCTTCAACACCGTGCGGTGGCTGCCGTGGAAGAACCCGGTGTTTGCGGGACCCGCGCTCGGCATGATCCTCTTCATCTTCGGCGGCTTCGGCGGCGTGGTGAACAACTCGTACTCGATGGACGTGCTCGTGCACAACACGATGTGGATCGTGGGCCACTTCCACATCACCGTCGGCGGGCCGGCCGCCTTGACGTTCATCGGCGCGACCTACGGTCTCATTCCGGCGCTGACCGGGCGGCAGCTCTTCGCGCCCAAGCTCGCGCTGATCCAGGTGTACACGTGGTTCTTCGGGATGAGCATCATGTCGATCGCGATGCACTGGGCGGGACTGCTCGGTTCGCCGCGCCGCACGGCGGACGTGAGCTACTTCGGCGCACAGGGCGCGGCGACGTGGCATACGCACATGGTGTGGGCCGCGATCGGCGGGACGATCGTCGCCATCTCGGTGCTGATGTTCATCATCGTCGCGACGGGGACGTACGTCGCGAGCCGGCGCACCGCTGAGCGGCCCACGTTCGAGTTCGCGTCCACGAACGAGGATGCGCTCGAGACGCCGCCGGTGCTCGATCGCCTCGGGCGCTGGGGCGCGGTCGCGCTCGGCCTCGCCGTGCTCGCGTATGCGGGGCCCGTCATACAACAGATCAACGCGCACGCGTATCTGGCGCCCGGTATGAGGACGTGGTAGCGCACGTCCCGCCGGCGATCGTCGCGCGCGTATCGGACGCGAGCTCGATGACGATGACGATGCGCAGTCCGCGGCCGCGACCGTTCGTGCCGGTTCTGCACGAAGGGGACGCCGTGCCGGCGTTCGCGCTGCGCGATCAGCGCGGCCGGCCGTTCTCTTTCGCCGCGACCGGGGGGCGCACGACCATCGTGTCGTTCGTGTACACGCGCTGCCGCGATGCTCGGATGTGTCCGCTCGTCGCGGCGAAGTTCGCTCGCATGCAGCGCGAGTCGCGCGGCATGCCGATACGTCTCGTCACGGTGACACTCGATCCCGTCTACGACACGCCGCGCGTGCTGGCGCGTTACGGTGCGGCGTACGGCGCAGATCCGTCGGTGTGGTCGCTGGTCGGCGGTACGGCCGGCGCGGTGGACGAGTTGGTCGCGCGCTTCGGCGTCGCGGTGGAGCGTCCGGAGCCCGGGGTGATCCTGCACACGGAAGCCGCCGTCGTGGTGGACGCGCGCGGGCGGGTCGCGCGCTTCATCGACGGAGCGGCGTGGCTTCCCGACGACGTGCTCGGGGCCGCGCGCGACGTCGCGGCGATCCCGGACAGCCCGCTGCACCGGATGCGGTTATGGCTCGCGAGCAGCGCGAGCGCGCTCTGCGGCGGACGCGGCGCGACGCCGCTGAGCCTGGGCGCAGGCCTCACGCTGCTCGCCGTGATCGGCGCGGTGCTCACCGCGGCGTTCACACGAGCGTTCGCGCGGCGTTCACACGGATCGGAGAACATCTCTTCATGAAGCCGGTCTTCGCGCACATGACGGTTCCCGTGGACGGCTCGGCGACGTCCGAGCGCGGCGTCGCGTTCGCGCTGGAGCTGGCGCGCGACGGCGGCCGCGTGTCCTTTTGCAGCGTCGTCGATTCGGCGCTCGTCTGCGCCCCCGCTATGCAAGGTGCGGCCGTCGATCCGGGTCCGATGCTGGAAGTTCTCGACGAGGATGCGGCAATTTTCTGCCGGCGCGCGCAAGACGAGGCTGCACGGCACGGGATCGACAGCAACGTGCAGGTGCTGCACGGGGCGTCCACCGATCAGATCCGCTCCTTCGCCGACCACAACGGTTGCGACGCGATCGTGATCGGAACGCACGGGCGGAGCGGCATCGCACGAGCCGCGCTCGGAAGCGTCGCTGAAGGCATCGTGCGGCATTCGTACGTTCCGGTGGTGTCGGTCCACGAGGAGGACGAGATGCGGACGGGGCCCGTCGCCGTCGCGATGGACGGATCGCCCGCCGCGCAGGCGGCGCTCGACGTCGCGATCGCCATCGCGGCCGCTCGCGGAATGTCCTCGATGATCGTGTACGTGTGCGGCGGGGCACCGGATGCCCGGCGTATCAACACGCTGCTCGAGCAGGCGGCGGATCGTGCGCGCGGCAGCGGGATCGCGACGCAGCTCGTGCTGCGCCAAGGTGACCCCGCCGGCGAACTGCTGGCGGCCGCCGAGGAGGACGACTGCTGTATGATGGTGATGGGGACCCACGGACGCTCGCCGCTGGCGCGTTTCGTGCTCGGCAGCGTGGCCGCCGCGGTCATCGAACGCGCTCGTATTCCGGTCGTCACGGTGCGCTGCGCCGCGTGAGCGGCGCCTCACGAGCGCCAAACCGGGACTGGCGGCGGACCCGGGCGAAACATCTGACGCGGTGACGACGACGACCACGCCGACCGGCCGGACCGTGCTCTTGGTCGACGACGAGCCGGCTCTGATCGACGTGCTTGAGCAATACTTGCGCGACGACGGCTTCGCGGTTCTGCGCGCCGGTGACGGTCCCAGCGCGGTGCTGCTCTATAAAAAGCATCTCCCGGATCTCGTGCTGCTCGACCTCAACCT
>JAXDMB010000214.1:0-4579 GCA_034666325.1 Vulcanimicrobiota bacterium | reverse complement strand
GCATGGACCATCGTCCGGTGATGATCCATCGTGCGCTCGCGGGCTCGATGGAACGCTTCTTCGGCGTGCTCATCGAGCACTTCGGCGGCAACTTCCCGGTCTGGCTCGCACCGGCGCAAGCCGTGGTGGTGCCGATCTCGGAGCATCAGCTCGACTACGCGTACGAAGTGCGCGACAAGCTGCGCGAGCGCGGCTTCCGGATCGACGTCGACAGCTCGAACGAGAAGCTCGGCTACAAGATCCGCCACTGGAAGACGCAAAAGCTGCCGTACATCCTCGTCGTCGGCAAGACCGAGCTCGCCGAAGGCAAGGTGAACGTCAACGAGCGCGGCATCGAAGAGAAGCGCAACGTGACGGTGGAGGAGTTCGCCGAAGAGCTCGCCGCGAAGGTCGCGTCGAAGCGCTGACCGGCGCCGCGAACGCTAACCGGCGACGATCGGTTCGCTCGCGGCCGCGCCGCGCGACGCACGCGGCCGCGTCCACACCAGCGCGGCAAGCAGCGCCGCGAACGCTTGCACCGCGAGGACGAGCGCGACGGTCGCAGGCCAGCCGCCGCGCGACCACACGGCGGCCGGCAAGATCGCGCCGAGACCGCCGCCGATGTAGTACACGGTGATGTACAGCGCCGCGGCCGTCGAGCGGCGTTCGCGCGCGACGATGCCGATGTAGCCTTGCGATCCAGCTTGCGCGGCGAACACGCCGGTCGCGGTAACGGCCAGACCGATGACGATCGCGGGAACCGACGCGATCAGCGTGATCAGCAGACCGCTCGCGCTGATCGCGAGCGCGGCGAGCACGGTCGTGCGGTGGCCGAGCCGGTCGATGAGCCGTCCGGCGAGCGGCGTCGCGACGACGGCGATGAGATAGACGAAGAACACGTTGCCCAGTGCGACGGTGTTCAGCCCGAACGGCGGCGCGGCGAGATGGAACGTCACGAACGTCAGCGTCGCGACGAGCGAGAACAGCACGCTGCCGCCGATCGCGTACGTCGCGAGCAGCACCGGGTCGCGCACGAAACGGCCCATCGCGCGCAGCGCGCCACTCGCCGACCGCTGCCGAACGAAATGCGCCGCGCGCGGCAAGGCAGCCCACACGAACGCGCCGCCGGCGAGGTTCATCAAGCCGAGCACGACGAACGCCACGTGCCAGTCCCAGCGCCCGGCGATCAGCGCGGTGACGTAGCGCCCGAGAAATCCGCCCAAGACGTTGCCGCCGATGTACGCGCCGATCGCGCGGCCGCCGACTTCCGCGGGAAACTCCTCGGCGATGTAGGCCAGCGTGACCGCGAACACGGCCGGCATGAACAGCCCTTGCACGAAGCGCCACACGAGCAGCGCGTGCAGCGTCGTCGCGCCGGCCGCAGCGAACGTGACGACCGCGAGCCCGAGGATCGCGCTGACGATCACTCGCTTGCGCCCTACCGCGTCGGCCAGCGGTCCGACGAACGGCGCCGCAAGCGCGCAGGCGAACGTCAGCGCCGAGATCGTCGCACCGACCGCGGCCTCGCCCGCGTGGAACTCGGTTCGCAGTTCGGGCAGCAGCGGCTGCGTGGCGTACATGTCCAAAAACGCGGTGCCGCCGCAGGCCCCGACCGCCAGATACCGCGCGTCGATTCGCACCCGAGCACCATACCGCAACCGCATGCGGCGCGCTACGAGTCCCATCGGAGGTGCTGCTGCTCGGGATCGAGACCTCCTGCGACGACACGGCGACCGCTGTCGTGCGCGACGGCGTGCACGTGCTTTCGAACGTGTCGACCAACCAGGATGAGTTCCACGCCAAGTACGGCGGTATCGTGCCGGAGATCGCGTCGCGCCGGCACGCGGCGCTTCTGTCGGCGGCGGTCGACGATGCGCTGACGCGCGCGAACGTCTCGCTCGGCGACCTGGACGGCATCGCGGTCACCTCGGGACCCGGGCTGATCGGCAGCCTCGTGGTCGGCGTCGCGGCGGCGAAAGCGCTGGCGTTCGCGACCGATCTGCCGCTGTACGCGGTGAACCATTTACACGGCCATCTGTTCGCGGCGTTCCTCGAACGCGGCGAACCGGTGCCGTACCCGTTCCTCGCGCTGCTGGTGTCCGGCGGCCATTCGCAACTCGTCGAAGTGCACGCACCGACGTCGCTGCGCATCATCGGCAAGACGCGCGACGACGCGGCCGGCGAAGCGTTCGACAAGACGGCGCGGCTGCTCGGCCTGCCATTCCCCGGTGGCCCGGCGCTCGACGCGCTCGCCCGCAACGGCGACCCGAAAGCGATCGCGTTCCCACGGCATCGCCCCGACCCGGGCACGCTCGACATGAGCTTTTCGGGGCTGAAGACGTCGGTGCGATATTTTCTGGAATCAGACGCGGGCAAGTCGGCGCGGCGCGAAGACGTTGCTGCATCATTCCAAGCGGCTGTCGTGGACGTCCTGATCGACCGCACCGCACGCGCGCTGGAAGCCGGCGATTATCGGGCAGTCGTCCTAAGCGGCGGCGTCGCGGCGAACAGCGCGCTGCAATCGGCGTTCGTCGCACTCGCCGAATCGCGCGGCGTACCGGCCTTCGTACCGGAACGCCGCTTCTGCACGGACAACGCGGCAATGATCGTCGCCGCGGCCGAACGCCGTGCGGACGTCGCCCGCGTGGATCCGCGAACGCTGGTCGCCGACCCGAACTTACACTTCGGCTAACGTCCTCTGTGAGCAGCGCCCGGTGCTGCGTCCCGCCGAACCGGGCGCATCAGTTTGCACTTCCGCGCTCCAGCAGCCAGTCGATCGCGTGCGCGAAATTCTCTTCGGACGGCTCGTCCTCGAACAGCAAATCGTTCAGGAAGAACGCCGGCGTTCCCGGGATCCCGCTCTCTTCGCCGCTCTCCTTCTGCTCCTCGACGATCGGCGCGTACGTCTGCTCGCGCAATGCGATCGCGAGCGCGTCCGGGTCGAGCCCGAGCTCGCGCGCATAGCCTAGGAGATGCGGCTCGTCGAGCGCGCGCTGGTGCTCGTAGAGCACGTCGTGCATCTGCCAGAACTTGCCGCCGTCCGCCGCGAACTCGGCGGTTTCGGCGGCCGCTTCAGCGTGCGGATGCTGCTCGAGCGGAAAGCTGCGGAACACGACGCGCAGCTTGTCGCCGTACCGCTTCTCCAGCGCCTTCACGACCGGGTACGCCACGCCGCAGTACGGACACTCGAAGTCACCGTACTCCACCATCGTCACGGGCGCATCGGCGGGCCCGCGCACGTGATCGTCCGGACCAACCGGCACCGCAAGCCGGATCAGACCATCGTCTTCCATGGCGCTATCGTTCGAAGGTCCACCGGCGGATCGCTGCCGCGACCACCGCGAACTCGGTCGGGCGAATCCGGTCGCGCAGCGCTTCCTCGGTCGTCGCATCGCCGACCGGCAGCGGCGTGCGCACCAGCACCGCTCCGCGATCCGTCGACTCGGTGACGTAGTGCACGGTGGCCCCCGTCCAGGCGAGCCCTGCGCGTAAGGCGTCGCGCAGCGCGTGTGCACCGCGCAGCGCCGGAATCACGTTGCCGTCCGGCATCACCACCTCGTCGGCCGCGGGGTCGAGCGGGAGAAACGACGGATGCACGTTGATCGTCTCGGGGAAGCGCCGCAGAAACTCCGGCGGCAACAGATGCATCCACCCGAGCAGCAGCACCAGTTGCGGCTCCGTCGCGGCAACCGCTTCGATGACCCGCGCATCGTACTCGGCGCGAGACTCGCCTGTCCCCGCTTGCGCAGCGTCCGATTCGTGCGCCCGGTATGCGCGCGTGCGCGACGCGCTTGCCCGGTTCCACACCACGGGAATCGCCGGTACGCCGTGCTCGCGTGCCGCGTCCAACGCGCCGGCGTCCGATTTGTTCGCGATCACCGCGGCGATGTCGAGCGGCAGCTTTCCGTCCCGCACGCGTTCCAGCACGCTTCGCGCGTTCGTTCCCGCGCCCGACGCGAGGATGGTCGCGCGGAACCGGCCGACGTCATAGCCGAACTCGTCCACCACGGACGCGTCCGTTCGACGAACGTACATCTCGATCAGCCGCTCACCGCTTACGGCCGGAATCAGCGCGAAGTCATAGCGTGACCCGCGCAGTCCGCACATCGCCGCTGCGAGAAGCGCCTCACCGACTCCCGTCTTTCGATGCGCGGGCGCAACACCGTACGGTCCGAATATGCCGACGTCCGCGCGCTCGCGCCACCGGCGCAGCCACGGAAATTTTAGGCCGCGCGCGCCGAACGCCGCAAAGCCCGCGATCTCACCGCCGCGTTCGGCCACCCACGCGCTTCCGGCAAGCGCCTCGTACGACCACCAAGACGGCGCGAAATGCAAGTCGATCCACGCCGCTAGCCGGTCGCCGAACCTATCCGGCCCGTCACCCGGGCCGTCGACTCGCCGCAGCGTGTAGCCCGCGCTCGCCGCCGCGTCATGCGCACGCGCGAGCGCGTTTGCGCCGTACCGCTCGTCGTCCAGCGCGGCGAGCAGGTTAACCGCCATCGCGCCCGCTTACGCGGTGCGCGCGGGGCGCACCACGACGCGCGGCTCGCCCTCGCGCCGCGGCTGCACGAAGCCGACCACCCGCGCGCCCGGCGCTGCG
>JAXDMB010000213.1:0-10802 GCA_034666325.1 Vulcanimicrobiota bacterium | reverse complement strand
CGCTTCTTTGGTGCGCCCCAGGCGCGCCGTCATGAGCGAGCGCAGGAACAGCAGCCAGCCGTGAATGCGCGTCGTGGGAACGTCGGGCGCGGCGATCTGCGCGCGGAACTCGTCCACCAGCGCGAGCGCCGTCTCGAACTCACCGACATAGCTGAGCATCAGCACGCGGAACACGTACAGATAGATGCGCAGCACCGGCGGCGCGTCGGCCGGGAGCCGCGTCCAGATGCCCTCGACTTCTTCGAGCAGCAGGCGCGAGTCGACGGTGAACGTGCGCAGCAGCGCGGTGATCGACCACAAGCGCGGATTGCGCAACACGACCGCGCGGTCGAGCGACGCCAGCACGCGCGAGTACTCCATCGGCGGCGGCAGGTCTTCCTGAATGATCTCGATGCGCTCGAGCGCTTGGGCGGCGGCGTTCTGGTCGCCGCACGCGAGGTGGATCTCCGCGGCGCGCTGGAACTCTTCGCCTTGCTCGTACGCGGCCGCGACGGGCGCGAGCAGCGCGTCGACGCGCGACGGGTGGCGCTCGAGCAGCGTCGTCGCGACGAGCGGGTGCACGCCGAACGTGCCGTCCGCGTTGCGCGTCACGAACGGCGACGTCTTGGTGAACGCGATGAACGTCTCGAACGCTTCGCCCTCGCCGAGCGCGAGCCGCACGTCGCGCTCCACCGGGCGCGGGATCGCGGCGCACACGAGGATGCCGTCCACGACCGCGGGCTTCGCGTCGCCGAGAACTTGGTCGGCGAGATACTCGTGCAGCTCTTCGTACGCGACGTCGTCGAGCTTGTCGAGGAGCGCGTCGAGTCTGCGCTCGTGCGCGAAGCGCGCGAGCAGCAGCACCGCGATCGGCCAGCCGGCCGAGATCGCCGCGACGCGCTCCACCGCCTCGGCGCTCGCGCCGGTCTCCGCGAAGATGCCGCGGATCTCGTCGGGCGTGAACGCGAGATCGGACGCGCGCAGGCCGAGGATCTGGTGCGGCGGCGCGAAGCGCGAGAGGTGCATGCGCAGCGACTCGCGCGAGCAGATCACGATCGTGCGCGCGTCCGGCCGGCTGGCGAGCAATTTGGCGAGGAAGTCGCGCGCGCCGGGCTCGGCGATGGCGTCCTCGGTGTTCTCGAACACAAAGATCGACGGGTGCGTGCGCACCCGCCAGGCGGCCAAGGCGACGCCGACACGGTCGGCGGCCGACGCGTGTCCGTCGCCGAGCATGATGTCGCTCTGCGAGAGGCTGGCGCTGCGCTCGGGGTTCTCGTCGGCCAGCGCCGGCACCACCCGGCGTGCCAGGTCGACGTCCGAGGCGACGCCCCGGCAGTCGCACACCGCGAACGCCGCGACGCCTTCGAGAAGCTGGCGGACGAACGTCGACTTGCCGAATCCCGCGGGCGCCACGAGCGACACGATCGAAGGACGCGCCGCCCGGACGCGGTCGATGAGCCCCGCCCGAAAGAGGTCGGTGCCGATCGGCGGCGTCGGCGGCGGAAGCGTCGTATCCATCCTCAAAGGTGCCCGTAAGTGCGCGAGGTTCGTTGGCGTTTCGACTTTCGTCGTCCCCAGCCGGGTCCCCGTCGAAGGCCGCCTCTCGTGCGCTTGCTTACATTAACGCAACCTTAGTTTGCACACGGCCTTGTGGACGGTGTGGACGAATTGCAGCGGCGAACCCATCGGCAACCCCCGACTTTGGCAGAGTGTTGATACGAGTGCTAATGGAAAGGAATCCTCGCGCGTGCGCAATCACGACGAGATACTAGAGTTCGAGCGGCTGTTCGCGCCCCGCGCGCACGGCCGGTTCGAGCCCAATACCGACGTCCTGGTCGACGAGAACGACGGCACGATCGTCGTCCACGTCGAGCTCGCCGGCACCGACGCCGACGCGCTGCACGTGACCGTAGGCGACGCCTATCTGACGATCGCCGGGTCGCGCCTGCCGCGCGACGTGTCCCGCCAAGCCTCGCTGCTGCGCCGGGAGATTCAGTACGGCGAGTTTTTCAAGCAGCTGCGCCTCCCCGTGCCCGTCCGCGAAGACGGCGCGACGGCGGTGTACCGCGACGGTATCCTGACGATTCGTCTTCCGCTCGCGCAAAACAAGAATTTCCCGATCGTGCGGACCGAGATCCGTATGACGGTCAGAAGGACCTCCGCTTAATGGCGAAACCCGACAAAGCGCCCGAAATCCTCGGCATCCTGCCGCTGCAGGACGCCGTGCTCTTCCCGAACACCGTGATCCCGCTCGCCGTGGTGAAACGCCCCGGCATCCAGCTGGTGGAAGAGGCGTTGCGCGAAGGCAAGCAGATCGGCCTCGTCGCGCTCAAAGACAAAGAAACCGAAGACCCCGGGCCGGACGACTTGCGCCGCGTCGGCACGATCGGCACGATCCAGAAGATGCTCAAGGTTCCCGACGGCACGCTGCGCTGCATCGTCGCCGGCGGGCCCGTGTTCCGCATCGACCAGTTCGTGGCGACCGAGCCGTATCTCGCGGGCACGTACACCGAGCTGCCCGACGTCACGAACGACGGCGACCAGCTCGTCGCGATGCAGCGCAACTTGGGCTCGCTGTTCCAGAAGCTGCTCGGCTATCTGCCGCAGGCGCCGCGCGAGATGGAGATGGAGGTCAACAACATCTCCGATCCCAACCTGCTCTCGTACTTCGTCGCGTCCACGATGCGGCTCGAGACGGCCGACCGCCAGCAGATCCTCGAAGAGCGCGACACCGCCAAGCGGCTGCGCCGGCTCACGATGCTCATCACCAAAGAGCTCGAGGTCGTGGAGCTGGGCCACAAGATCCAGTCCGACATCCAGCGCGAGATGGAGAAGAACCAGCGCGAGTTCTACCTGCGCCAGCAGATGCGGGCGATCCAGGAAGAGCTCGGCGAAGGCGATCCCCAAGTCGCGGAGGCCAACGAGCTTCGCAAGAAGATCGATGAAGCCAACATGCCCGAGGACGTCAAGAAGTCGGCGGACCGCGAGCTCGACCGGCTCGCGAAAGTTCCGACGGCCAGCCCCGAGTACAGCGTGATCCGCACGTATCTCGACTGGCTCGTGCAGTTGCCGTGGAGCATCTCCACGTCCGATCAGATCGACATCTCGCGAGCGCGTGCGATCCTCGACGAGGACCACTACGACCTCGAAAAAGTCAAGGACCGCATCGTCGAGTACTTGGCCGTCGGCAAGCTCAAGAACAAGCTCACCGGCCCGATCCTGTGCTTCGTCGGACCGCCGGGCGTCGGCAAGACGTCGCTCGGGCAGTCCATCGCGAAGGCGATGGGCCGCAAGTTCGTGCGCCTGTCGGTCGGCGGCGTGCGCGACGAAGCGGAGATCCGCGGACACCGCCGCACGTACATCGGCGCGATGCCCGGCACGATCGTGCGCGCGCTGCGCGACGCCGGGACCAACAACCCGGTGATGATGATCGACGAGATCGACAAAGTGGGCGGCGACTTCCGCGGCGACCCGCAGAGCGCGCTGCTCGAAGTGCTCGATCCGGAGCAGAACAACACGTTCCGCGACCACTACCTCGACCTGCCGTTCGACCTTTCGCGCGTGCTGTTCATCTGCACCGCGAACACGCTCGACTCCGTCAGCGGACCGCTGCGCGACCGCATGGAGATCATCAACCTCTCGGGCTACACCGAGCTCGAGAAGCTGCAGATCGCCAAACGGTACCTCGTGCCCAAGCAGAAGAAAGCGAACGGGCTCAAGGAAGCGCAGGTCGCGATCAGCGACAGCGCGCTCAAGCAGATCATCGGCGACTACACGCGCGAGGCGGGCGTTCGCAACCTCGAGCGCGAGATCGGCACGACGTTCCGCAAGGTCGCGCGCAAAGTCGCGGAAGACGCGAAGTACAAGCTGCGCATCAAGCCCGAGAACCTCGTCGACTTCCTGTCCAAGCCCCGCTTCTACAACGAAGTGAAGCGGCGGACGGCATCGGTCGGCGTCGCGACGGGGCTGGCGTACACGCCGGTCGGCGGCGACATCCTGTTCATCGAGACGACCGCGATGCCGGGCACCGGCAAGTTCACGTTGACCGGCCAGCTCGGCGACGTGATGAAAGAGTCGGCGACGGCCGCGATCTCGTTCCTGCGCTCGCGGGGATCGGAACTCGGTCTTCCGGACGACTGGTTCGCGAAGCACGACCTGCACATCCACATCCCGGCCGGCGCGATTCCCAAGGACGGTCCGTCCGCGGGCGTGTCGCTGGCGACGTCGATCGCATCGCTGCTCACGGGGCTCAAGGTCGATCCCGAGCTCGCGATGACGGGCGAGATCACGCTCACCGGACAAGTGCTGCCGATCGGCGGGGTCAAGGAGAAGGTTCTCGGCGCGAAGCGGGCCGGCATCAAGAAAGTGGTGCTCCCGCGCCGCAACGAGATCGATCTCGACGACGTGCCCAAAGAAGTTCGCGACACGATGCACTTCGCGTTCGTGGACGAGTTGAGCGAAGTGTTCGCGAACGCGCTCGGCAAGCGCGTCATCACGCCGGTACTGCTCGGCGCGACCGACGCGCCGAACACGCGGCGTGAGAACAACGTCGTCGCGCTGCGCCCGAGCGCGAAGCGCTCGACCACGCAGCGCCCGGCGCGCACCGCGCGCAACAGCGCCGCCCCGAAACGCGGCCGCTAACCGCGGACGCGCTCGGGCCGGCGCGGCGTCATGCCGCCGTTCGGCAGCCGAGCTCCCACCACGCCGGTGAATCCGCCGGAAGCTCGAAGCGCTCGCCCCGCGCAAGGGCGCTGACGGCGTCGGCGACCAGCGTGCGCTGCGGCGTTGCGTGCGGCCCCGCGCACGTATAGATTCCATCCTCGAAGACGCGGTTGTTTCCGCACAGCAGCGAGCACCAATCGACGAGCCCGAACGCGGCCCACGCGCCGAACGCGATGACCGGAACGCCGTCCGCGCGCGCCTGCAGCGCGTCCGCGTGACGCGCGAGCAGCCAGCGCGCGCGCTCGTACTCGGTCCCGAAGGTGTGCACCTCCGACAATGCCATCGGAAGCCCGAGGCGCTGATACGCCGCCCGCAGCAACGGCTGCATGTCCAGGCGCTCCGGCGCGAAGTCGACGATCGGAAGATTTCCGTAACCGTGCACGCCGCCGGTCAAGATATGGCGTTCCGAGTACGGATAGTAATTCCAGCCCATGACATCCGGAGCCGTGGCCCGGCGTGCGAGCTGCGCCAGTTCCGCGTCGGTGATGCCGCATCGCCTGCGCAGATACGCGTGCATGGGATGTCCGTCGACGATCCGGCCTTGCAGCAGCTCGCACGACAAGTAGGCGCGCTCCTGGGAATGCTGCGCGTACCTGCGCGCAGCTTCGTCGCCTGCCGAATAGCTCTGCAGATCTTCGGTGAGCAAGAACGTCGCGTCCGGTATGACGTCACGAATCCGCTCCGCGGCGAGCGCGAATCCGAGCATCTCGTTGACGATCGCCCGGCCGAACGCCGCGTGGTCCAAGATTCCGTTCGGATACCAATGTCCGTACAGCGTCGAAAACCGCGCCGTCGTCAGCGGCTCGTTGACCGGCGTCCAGCGTTTCACCCAAGGAAAGCGCCGGGCGGTCGCCGCGGCGTACTCCGCGAAGAGCCGCGGGAAAGCAGGATCCACCAAGCTCGTGTAGCGCGGGCCGCTGCCGTGGTGCAGGAGCGTCACGATCGGTTCGATGCCGCGCTCGGCCAGCGCGCGCAACCGCCGGTCGGCCCACGCGTAGTCGCGCGTCTCCGAGTCGTGCGGCGCGACCTTCTCCCACAGGACGGGATACCGCGTCGCGCTCACCCCGAGTTCGGCGAGCAGGTCGATGTCGCCGTCGCGCCGCTCGTGTCCCGTATCGTGAAGCTGGTCGCGTGTGCGGCGTTCGTCGATGCGCGCGACGGTAGGATCGGGTGAAGCCCAGATTTCGAGTGTGTTGCTCATCGTTCCGTTGGAAAGTTCGTCGTGAAGCGGCACAACGCTGATTTCCCCGGCGCGTTCTCACTGAATCGCGGAATCGAACGGTCGCGCGCGGGTCGTACGCCACCGTACGAACAATCGACGTCTGCAGGTTTCGTTACCGCGCGGTCGGGCCGCTCACGCGATAGACTGCGCCGCGGTGGTCGTAGCGCAGGCTTTCGTGCAGCGTTTGCGCCGCGTGGCGTTCCGACCCGGTGATCACGCGGCGTTCTTCCGCGTTGTCGTAGCCGGGCACGCGCAGCTCGTGGAGAAGCGCGTACGTGCGGTCGCTTTGCGTCGCGTGGTCGAGCTCGTGGGCGAGGCCCAGCGCCGGCGACTGCCGCCCGCCGGTCGACGTGAGCAGTGCGCTGGTGGGATCCCAGCGCACCGTGTGGTTCCACGGCTGGTACGCGTCGACGTGCCGGTGGTCGATCGCGATGCGGTGGGTCACCGGACTGCGCTCGAGCCGCTCGACGATCGAGCGAACCGCCGCGTCGCGAGCGAGGTACCCGAGCGCCTCGTCGACCCGGCGCTGGGCGGCGAGCGGGATCACGAGCGAGCCGTAATGGACGGAGCTGGTCATGGCGCGCGTCCCATCACGCGCCGCGATTCGCCCGGCTAGTGCAACCGGCGGTTCTTTCCCGTGTTGACCGAAGGGTGGCGAGCGACACGATGGTCCGGGCGGTGGAGGCGTGCGCACCCGGCGTCGGCGTAGCGCCGGAGGGCCTCCGCACCGCCGCGCGGCTCGACGCGCGCCTGCTGTTCGCGATCGCGGCCGTGTGGCTGCTGTGGGGCTCGACGTTCGCGGCGATGCGTTTCGCCGTTACGACGATCCCGCCGTTCGTGATGGCCTCGTCGCGGTTTCTGCTCGCGGGCGCGATCCTCTACGCGGTCTGCGCGCTGCGCGGCAAAGCGCGTCCGAGCCGCGACGACCTCGTTCGCGCGGCGGTCACCGGCGCGACGCTGCTGCTCATCGGCAACGGCACGACGGCGTGGACGGTGCAGTACCTGCCGACCGGGATCAACTCGCTGCTGCTGTCGCTCTCACCGGTGTGGATGGCGATCATCGCGTTCGCGTGGGGCGGCGAGCGGCCGACGCGACTCGCTATCGCCGGGATGCTGCTCGGCTTCGCGGGACTCGCATTGCTGCTGCAGCCCAAAGCGACGAGCGCGTTTCCGCTGTGGCCCGCGGTGATCGCCGTGCTCGCGAGCGTGTCGTGGTCGTTCGGCTCGATCTACCAGCGCCGCGCGCCCAAGAGCGGAAGCCTCGTGCTCGCGACGGCGCTGCAGATGCTGTTCGGCGGCGCGTTCCTCGCGCTCGAAGCGGCGGTGTTCGGCGAATGGCGCGCGGTCGACGTGCACGCGATCACCGCCGCGTCGCTGGGCGGGTTCGCATGGCTGCTCGTGTTCGGCAGCTTGATCGCGTACAGTGCCTATCTCTACACGATGCAGTCGGCCAGCACCGCGCTCGCCTCCACATATGCGTACGTCAACCCGATCGTCGCCGTGATCCTGGGCATGCTGCTGTTCCACGAGCGGTTCACGCCGCTCGAAGCGCTGGCGAGCGCGATCATCCTCGCGGGCGTCGCGCTCATGATGCTGCCGGCGCGCCGCGCGGCTGCGGCGCGCTGACGGGTTTACGCCGGCGGCGCGGTAGGCGCTTGGAGAAGCTGCGCGTGCACGGCGGGATCGGTCGGGACCGAGACGTCGAACGCGTCGACTTGCGCGCTGACCGGAATGTGAAACGGCCCCACGCGTACCGAGCCTTCGGCGCGCAGCGTGAACTGGAACATGAACAGCTCCGGGCTGCTGCCGCCGCCGGTCGTGCGGCAGTTCTCGACCGTGCCCGTCACGCTGATGCCCGGCGAAGCTTGGACGGTCGTGCTCGCGCCGTTCGCGACGCTGCCGACCGTGGAGCTCGCGCCCAACGGCGGCGACAACACGACGCTGAGCGATTGCGGCACGTTCTTGCCGCCGCTGGTGTCGGAGAACACTTCGGTGGTCGCGCCGATGTGGATGCCGAGCACCGTATAGCCGGTGACGTGCGGTCCGAAAACCCGCTCAGCCATGAAAGTCTCCTCATTTCTGCGCGAGCTGCGCGAGTCGGCGTTTTCTCTACCGGAGTTCGTTCGCCTCGTCAGCTCGGAAACGTGTGGTCGCGCGCAAATCGCGTGGGCGAGAACAGCTCGAGCGAAAAGCCGGGATCGGCGTCCGCGAGCAGCGCCGCGACGATCTCGCCGACGACCGGTGCGAACTTGTAGCCGTGGCCGGAGAACCCGCCCGCGACGACGACGCGCGGCTGGCGCGGATGCGCGCCGATCACGAAGTGCTCGTCCGGCGTATTGGAGTACATGCACGGCGCGGCGCGCAGAAACGCACCCGCCGCGGCCGGAACGAACGACGCGAGCGCCGCGCGCGCGTAGGCGATCTCGCCCGCGCTCACGTCGCGGTCGAGCGCGTCGGGATCGGCATCGGCGCCGCTGCCGTGGTGCGCCACTTTCACGCCGTCGCCGAAGTCGGGAAAGCCGTAGAACATCCGCTGCCCGTCGCGCTCGCAGCACCAGATCGGGAGATTTTCCGGCGACACGGCGTCGCGATCACCCGGCGCGAACCAGAACTGCACGTTGCGCTCGATGCGCAGCGGCACGCCCAGATCGGCTGCGGCGCGCCCAAACCACGGGCCCGCGCAGATCGCGAGCCGCTCCGCTTCGAGATGCGCGCCGTCGGCGAGGGTCACACGCACGCCGCCGTCGCCCGCGTCCCAGCCGGTCGCGCGCACGCCGAAGCGCAGCTCCGCGCCGTCCGCAGCGGCGGCATTCAACTGCGCCGCGACGCCCGCTTCCGGAAACAGCGCGCCCGCGACCGCTTCGTACACGCCGATCTCGTCGTCGTGCGGCGTCAGCATCGGAAACCGCACGCGCAGTCCGGCGGCGTCGTACACGTGATGCGCGAGCTGCCACCGCAGGGCGCTCGCGAGCGTGCCGGCGACCACCGGCGTGTCCGGACGGCCGACGAAGATGCCGCCGGTTTGCGCGCGCAGCGTCGTCGCGGTGCGCGCTTCGAGCGCGTCCCACAGCTCGTACGCGCGGCGCAGCAGCGGCACGTAGTCCGGCGACTCGAAGTACGCTTGCCGGATGATCCGCGTGCGCCCGTGCGACGACCCGCGCGCGTGCGCGGGACCGAACTGCTCGATGCCGAGCACGCGCATCCCGCGCGACGCGGCGTGCGCGGCGGCGGCGCTGCCCATCGCGCCCAGGCCGAGAACGATCGCGTCGTACCGCACGCCGCCGCCCGCTCCCCAGCGCGCTATCGCACGAACACCGTGCCGGCGGGGCCGTCGAGCACCTCGCCGACGATCGCCGCCGTGCCGAGATCGGCCAGCTCGTCCAGCACGCGCTGCGCACCGTCCGGCGCGATCGCGATCAGCAGGCCGCCCGACGTCTGCGCGTCGGAGAACGCGATGCGGTGCGCTTGGCTGACGGTGCCGGCGTACTCCGCAAAGCTGGCGTGCTCCGCGAGATTGTCGCGCGTGCCGCCCGGGACCGCGTCTTGCGCGATCAGATCCAGCACGCCCGCGAACAGCGGTACGCGGTGCGCGTCGATCCCCAGCGCGACATTGGACGCGCGCGCCATCTCGCCGCCGTGTCCCACCAGGCCGTAGCCGGTGACGTCGGTCGCGCCGTGCACGCCGTGGGCGAGCATCGCGCGCGCGGCCCGGTCGTTGAGCCGCGCCATCGATGCGATCGCGGGCGCAAGCGCATCGTCGTCGATGACGTCCCGCTTGCGCGCCGTGGTGAGGATGCCCGTCCCGAGCGGTTTTGAGAGAAGCAGCAGATCGCCGGGACGGGCTCCAGCGTTCGTAACGACACGATCCGGGTGAATGGTTCCGGTAACGGCCAATCCGTACTTGGGCTCGGCATCCTTGATCGTGTGGCCGCCGAGGATGACGACCCCCGCCTCGGCCGCCACGGCGGCGCCGCCCTCCAGGATGCGGGCGAGGATCTCCGTGCCGAGCTCCTCCACCGGAAACGCCGCGACGTTGAGCGCGGTGATCGGCGTGCCGCCCATCGCGTACACGTCGCTGAGCGCGTTGGCCGCGGCGATGCGACCGAAGTCGTACGGGTCGTCCACGACGGGCGTGAAGAAGTCCACGGTCTGGACCAGTGCCAGATCGGCGGAGAGGCGGTAGACTCCGGCGTCGTCGCTCGTCGCGTGTCCGACGAGAACGTTCGGGTCCGTCACGGGCGGCAAGCGGCGCAGGACCTGCGCCAGGTCGGCAGCGCCGACTTTACTCGCTCAACCCGCGCAGGCCGAGTACGCCGTCAGCCGGATGCGACGACCGGGGGCTTTCATCGGTTGTCGAATACAACCACGGATCGCCGAACGCCCGCCGGAGAAGTCCTTGTCGAAGAACCTGCTGTTCATCCCCGGTCCCGTCACCGTCGCCGAGTCCGTTCTCGCCGCGACGGCCAAGCCGATGATCGACCACCGCGGCCCGGAGTTCAAAGCGCTGCTGGAACGGATCGAAGAGCGCATGCGCCCGATCTTCGGGACGCGCGATGCGGACGTGCTCGTGCTCGGCTCGTCCGGCACCGGCGGGCTCGAAGCCGCGGTTGGCAACCTGTTCGGTCCGGGAGACCGCGTGCTGGCGTGCCCGATCGGCGTGTTCGGCCAGCGCCTCATCGCAATCGCGCGCGGCTTCGGCTGCGAGGTGGAGATCCTCGAGACGCCGTGGGGCGGCGCGACCGACGCGGAGGCGCTGCGCGCGCGGCTGAACACGCGCGACGGGAAGCGCTTCGACGGCGTGCTGCTCACGCACAACGAGACGTCGACCGGCGCGCAGAACGACATCGCGGCGCTGGCCGGCGCGATCCGCGGCAGCGGC
>JAXDMB010000212.1:0-3795 GCA_034666325.1 Vulcanimicrobiota bacterium | reverse complement strand
GTCTGCCGGCGGGAACCACCGGGCGCATCGCGCTCGCGATCGCCCCGACCGACTCGAAGCGCATCTACGCGCTGGTCGAGTCGAAAGACGGTCTGCTCTGGCGTTCGGACGACGCGGGCGCGACGTGGAAGATGACGTCGTCGAACACGCTCATCAACGAGCGCCCGTTCTACTATTCGCGCATCGTGGTCGACCCGCACGACGCGGAGCATCTGTTCTCCGTGTCGGTGCTGCTCGCGGAGAGCAACACCGGCGGCAAGACGTGGCACCAGAGCGGAAAGCGCCTGCACGGCGATCACCACGACTTGTGGATCTCCGCCAACGGCCGCACCATCCTCGAAGCGAACGACGGCGGCGTCGCGCTGTCGCACGACGGCGGCGCGACGTGGGCGTGGCGCAACGTGCTGCCGGTGTCGCAGTTTTACCACGTCGCGTACGATCTGCAGAAGCCGTACATCGTGTGCGGCGGCCTGCAAGACAACGGCTCGTGGTGCGCTCCCACGCGCACCGGCGACGACCGCGGCGTTCTGCCGCGCGACTGGTTCAAGGTGCACGGCGGCGACGGCACGTGGGTCGTGCCGAATCCGCGCGACCCGCGCGCGATCTGGTCGGCGGCAGGCGGCGGCGACAACCAGGGCTCGATGATCCGTTTCGACCGCCGCACGCAAAGCCAGGTCGACGTGTCGCCGTACATGCGCGACCAGAACGTCGTTGCGCCGGCGCGCCTGAAGTACCGCTTCAACTGGGAGACGCCGATCGCGTTCGACCCGCACGACGCGCGCGCGGTGTACGCGGGCGGCAACGTGCTGTTCCGCACCACCGATGCCGGCATGCACTGGACGCCGATCAGCCCCGATCTCACGCGCAATCTCAAAGAGCGCCAAGGACTGACGGGCGGGCTGACGCTCGACGTCACCGGCGCGGAAACGTTCGACACGCTGCTCGCGGTCGCACCCTCGCCTGTCGCCGCAAAGCAGATCTGGGTGTCGACCGACGACGGCGTGGTGCAGCTCACGCGCGACGGCGGCGCGCACTGGGCCAACGTGTCGATCCCCGGCGTGGACGCCGACGGCCGCATCCCGAACATCGAGCCGTCGCATCAGAACGCGGGCACGCTGTACGCGGTCGTGGACCGCCACTACGCCGGCGACCGCGCGCCGTACATCTACGTCACGCGCGACTTCGGCAAGACGTGGACGCCGATCGCGTCCAATCTGCCGCAGAGCGAGGTGCACGTCGTTCGCGAAGACCCGAGCAATCCGCGCGTGCTCTACGCCGGCACCGGCAAGGGCGTGTGGTGGAGCATCGACCAGGGCGGCTCGTGGGAGGCGTTTCCGGCGCCGCTGCCGCGCGTGGAAGTACGCGATCTCGCGGTGCAGCCGGTGTCGGGCGATTTGATCGCAGCGACGCACGGGCGCGGCATGTACGTGTTCGACGACCTCACCGCGCTGCGCGAGCGCCGGCGTTACGGGCCGGCGCCGGGCACGGCCGCGGCGCCCGTCGTCGCGCGCTTGTTCGCGCCGCGCGACGCGCAGCCGCTGCAGCGCTACACGCCGACCGTGAACGAGCGCGGGAGCGAGGACGCACCGCCGGCGGTGTTCACGTTCTGGCAGCAAGCGCCGGCGAAGAGCGCACCGGCCATCGACATCACCGACGCGCGCGGTGTCGTGGTGCGCCGCATCGCCGGCACGCACGACGACGACGGCGAGGACGTGCCGAACGTCACGAACCTTGCCGGTTACAACCGCGTGCGGTGGCTGCTCGACCGCGAGCCGCCGGTGCCGTGGCGGCGCATCGCGAAGTGGGATCGCGGTCCCGACACCGGCGCGCCCGTGCCGGCCGGAACGTACACCGTGCGCCTGCACCGCGACGGCGCGACGTACGCGCAGAAGATTCGCGTGCTGCGCGATCCGCGCGTCGCTTCGGCGCAGGACGATCTCGCCGGCTATCGATTTCAGGTCGCGATGTACGACGAGCTCTCCGCGCTCGACGACGCGCTCAACGGCTTGGACAACGTTCGCGTGCAACTGCCCGAGCGCATCGCCGCGATCGCGGATCCGGCGCTGGCCGAGCGAGCGCGCACCGTTCTCGCCGAAGCCAAACGCGTCGAAGGAACGATCAGCTCCCAGCCGGTCAACAACCAGGACGACGATTTCCTGGAAGATCTCCTGCGCGAGCGCGTGCTCACGTTCATCAGCAACTTCGCGCCCGGCATGCCGACCGGCGCTCAAGTCGCGGAAAGCACGGCGCTGCGGCGCGAAGGGGCCGTCGCGCTGGCGAGCTACCGCACGTTCGTCGAACGTCAGGTACGCCCGCTGAACGAGGCGCTGCGCGCGGCGAGCCTCGCACCGGTCGATCTCAACGCGCTGCCGCCAAAAACGAAGCCCGACCCGAACGCGGACGAGCACGCGCGGCGCAGCGAGGGCCACGAATGACACTGACGCACTGAACGCTATCGCGCGGTTTGCATGCCGGGCGCTACGTCCGGACCCCGCACTGCACCGTTCGGTGAGGGATGCCGCGTCCGAAAAGCCCTGCCGTCACCTATCAGCACCTCGTCGACATGCTCGGGCTTCCGATGCGCGAACGCGCCGAGTTCGTCACGCTCGGCGTGAAGACGCTCGCGCCGCCGCGCCGCGTGCACCGCGGCTGGTCGTGGATGTGCGGCTGCACGGCGTTCTCGCGCGAAGAGAACGACCGCTACCTGTACGTGCCGTGCGTGGGCCATCCGGCAGCACGGCGCGGCACGGCGCAGGTTCGCGCTGCCGCGCTCGACTAGCCGCTAGCTCGCGTCGTAGATTCCCCGGCGCAAGCACTCGCGCAGCAGCGCCGGCCGGTCCGCAACTTCGAACGCGGTGAGAATCCGCGAGATCGTGTTGCGAATCGTTTGCTTCGAACGCCCGCGCGCCGACGCGATCTCGACGGTCGTCTTTCCGTCGCACAGCAGCTCGAGCACGGCGCGCTCGGTGCGTGACAGCGTCGACGCGACCGGATCGCTCAACGACGGGTTGTGGCGCCGCGCGCGCTCGAGCAGCGGCGAGCGCGACGAAAGCTTGCGCAGCGTGCGGTCGACGTAGTCGAGCAGATACGTCTGGCCCGTGAGCTCGCCCAGGCGAAGCGCCGCGAGCAGCGCGCGCCGTTCGTAGCCGATGCGACGATAGATCTGGAACGCCTCGCGATAGCGATGGTGCGATTGCACGTGATCGCCCGCGGCGTCGGCGACGGCCGCTTCGGCGAGGAGCCGGCCACCGGCTTCGCGCGGGTCGTCCGTGAGCGACTGCATCGTCGACGCGTGCGGAAGGGCGTCGAACTGCTTGAGCAGCGCGCGCGCGCCGAGCACGTCGCCGACCGCGGCGACTTCGATCGCGAGCGCGAGCAGCAGTTGCCGCTCGTCGGCGTCCAGTTGCGTCATGGAGATCTGCTGCGCGTCGCGGCGCACGCGCGCGATGAGATCGCGGTGCGCGTAGCGTTCGCCGACCGTGCGCAGCACCGCGGCGCGGCGGCACGACGCGGACAGGCGCAGCGCTTCGTTGGCCGCGACGTCTTCCGCTTCACCGGCCCAGCGCAGCGCTTCGTCGATGCGCCCGTGCGTCTCGTCGTGCATCGACGAGAAGAACGCGACGCCGTACCACGGGCCGCTGAGTCCCGGCGCGCTCCACTCCACGCGGCGCGCGCGGTCGTCGACCAGCATCCACGACGTGCGGTCGAGCCGCTCCGCCGCGAGAATCGCCAGCGCCCGAACCGCGTGCGCTTCGAGAAAGCGGTCGTACTGGCGGCACTGGTCGAGCCGGCGCA
>JAXDMB010000211.1:0-5244 GCA_034666325.1 Vulcanimicrobiota bacterium | reverse complement strand
GGCGGCTACGGCTACTCCACGGAGTACCCGGTCGAGCGGATGATGCGCGACGCCAAGATCACGCAGATCTACGAAGGGACGCAGCAGATCCAGCGCATCGTGATCGCACGGTCGATGGTCGGAAAGTGGAGCCCGCCGAAATCCTGACCGCGTCTTCGGGTAGAACCCGAGCAGCGTGATCTCCGAGACCGCCGGACCGCAAATCTCGCTCAGCCGGTCGCAGACGATCCGGCTGATCGTCGTCGGAATTCTGGTGGTCATGGCGCTGCTGCGCGTCGTCCCCGACTTCGTGCGCGTCGCCTATCCGCTGCAGTTGTTCGGCTACCAGACCGACGGCAACGGCGTCGTGACGTTGCGCGCGCGCCGGGCGTCTCCCGCCCCGCGCTCGGGGGCTCACGCCGCCATCGCGAACGCCGCCGCGTCGCTGACCGCGTTCACCCGCGGCCGGCGCAAACCGGCCGCCGCCAAAGCGCCCGCGGCGGCGCCGGATCCCGGCGACGAGATCATGATCGGCGACCGCGTCCGCATCGACCGCATCAGGCCGTTCGACCGCAAGCCCGGCGTGGCCGGGCGCGGCTACACTTACGACAACCCGATCCGGTTCTTGCCGATCGAGCGCGGGAGCCACGAAACCGTGCTGCGCATCGTCGCCCGGCCGGAGTCGGTGACGACGCGCTCGACCGACATGCTGCGCATCGTGCTGTGCATCGTGGCCGTCGCGCTGGGCGCGATGCTGTTCTTGATCAAGCCGGGCATCGCGACCGCCGCATTCTTCATCTTCTCCCTCGCGGCGGTCGAAGCGCCCGCGACCTATCTCGACACGCTGATCGCGAACCCGTGGAGGCCGCTGCCCGAGTGGGCCTACGACACGCTGCGCGGCGCCGTTCGTCCCGCGCTGCTGCTGTTCGCGCTGTGCCTTATCGACGGGGATACCGACGCGCCGCGCGAGCGCATGTTCGCGTGGTTCGCGGGCGCGCTCGCGCTCGGCTTGGGAACGCTGAACGCGTACGCGCAGTGGTCCATGAACTACGCGGCGCTGCCCGCCCAGCACCTCGACCTCATCCTCAGAGGCAGCGCTCGAACGCTGGACGTGATGGTGGGGATCGCGCTGCTGGTCGCGTTCGTGCGCGCGCGAACCAACGACCGCCACCGCATCAGCTGGATAGCGGCCGCGTTCCTGTTCGCGGGCGCCGCACGGCTGGCGTCCGACACGTTCTATCCGGGCCGCATCTCGGGCTGGCAGAACAGCTTGCTCGTGTCCGCGACGATCGTGCCGATCGTCACGATCTGGATCGCGGTCGTGCGCCATCAGTTCTTCAACGTGGATTTCGTGGTGAGCCGGGCGGTCGTGTACGCGGCGCTCACCGCCGGCGTGTTCGGCGTGATCTCCCTCTTCGAGGAGATCGGCACGTACCTGTTCTACCAGAATGCGGATTTCGCGTACATCGTGTTCTCCGCGATCACGCTGGGCCTCGGGATGATCACCGGGAAGCTCGTGTACCTACTCTCGCAGCTCGTCGACCGGTTCATCTTTCGCGACCGTCGCGAGCAGCGCCAGGCGCTGCAGTTCATCGCCGGCTACATTCTCGATGCCGAGACGGTCGAGGACGTGTACCGCGCGCTCCTGCAGGATGCGCCGCACGCGCTGAAGCTCTCGTTCGGCGGAATTCTCGGCCGCCAGCCCGACGGCAGCTACGTTCTCGCGCAGCAGAACAACTGGCCGGAGGACTTTCGGATCCGGCTCGATCCGAACGACGAGATCACGCGCGCGATCACGCGCACGCGCGGCGCGCTGAGCTTCTCCGGCAAAGACACGCGGCTGATCCAGCGGTCCTTTCCCAACGAGCGGCTGACGTTCGCCGCGCCGATCTTCTTCGACCGCACCGTCAGCGGCATCGTGGTGTACGGCCACAACGTCAGCGGCCTCGACCTCGATCCCGAAGAGCGCGAGCACCTCGTACGCGTCGTCGCGCACGCCTCGATCGCGCTCAACACGATCGAGCTCAACCGCTACCGCAACGCGAACGCCGCCGCCCCGCTGCCATCCCCCGAACCAGCCCCGCTGCCGTCCCCCGAACCGGCTCCGCTGCCGTCCCCCGAACCCGCCTGAACGAAGGCACGCAAACCCGCTCGTGGGATTCGCCCGCAGGGCGACGGCTTCGCCGAAAGGCGAAGCCTAGTGGCCGACGCCCGAGTAGCGGTTGAGGCCGAAGCGCCAGAACACGTACGCGAAGGCTACCGCGACCAGGCCGATCACCGGCGTCAGCAGGCCCACGGATTCGGGCAGCATCGCGTGCTCGTGCGCCTTGTGCAGGAAGAACCGCGCCGGGAAGTAGTTCATGAACGCGAACGGCACGACGAACGTGAGCAGCAGCCGCACGCCGCGCGAGTAGATGCTGATCGGGTAGCGCGTGAACTCCTGTTCGAGCTGGATGACGATCCAGCGCAGCGCGTCGACGCGCACGAACCAGAACGCAACGGTCGAGATGAACAGGTTGAACGCGAGATCGATCAGCGCGCCGCCCACGATGATGAGCGGCACGAACACCAGGAACGTCGCGTCGACGGCGACGCCGCTGTACCACGTCGCGACGCCGAACGTGATCAGCGCGAGGATGAGCTCGTCCGGAAACACCTGGCCGGGCGTCGCGATCGCTTGGAACAGCGTGTCCAGCGGGCGCACGAGCAGCCGGTCGAACTCGCCGTCGCGCACGTGCTCGGGGATGTCGCCCACCGTCGAGAAGAACGTGTTGTGCAGCGCGTGCGCGAGCATCCACATGCCGTACAGGAACGCCATGTCGCGGAACGTCCAGCCGTTCATCAACGGGAACTGGTGGAACACGATCCACAGGGCCGCGATCGCCGAGCCGTGGTAGATGAACGTGAACACGAACCAGATCAGGAAGTTCTCGCGGTACTCCAGCGTGGTGAGGATGTTGATCCGCCAGTACTGCTTGTAGACGTTCCCCATCACGCGCAGGCGGTTCATCAGCCGCCCTGCACGACGACGCGTTTCGCGCCCGCGCGCCACATGACGGTCGCGACGAACCCCAGCACGACGATCCAGAACGCCTGCGAACCGAGCGCCGCCGCGTAGCGCTCCGGCTTGATCACGCCCACGTAGATCAGCAGCGGCGTGGAGAACATCGCAGCGAACGGCAGCGCGAACGCGATCTTCTGCAGGAACGCCGGAAAGATCACGAGCGGAATGATCTCGCCGCCGAACAGGTCCGTCACCCACGTGAAGATGAGGCGCACCGCGTGGATCTCCAGCGTCCAGAACGAGATGCAGTTCAGGATGAAGTTCACGCAGAACCCGACCATGTAGCCGAGCGCCACGCTGAGGAAGAAGGTCGCGAGCACGAACGGCCCCGGGACGTCGATGTGCACGATCAGCAGCGCGAGCAGCAGCGACGGAACGATGAGCACGGCGTGGAACAGGACCTCGCCGCTGCCGTCCGCGAACAGGTAGAGCGGTACGATGATCGGCTTCATGAAGTCGGTCGCGATGTTGCCGCTGTGCAGCTTGTCGTACAGCAGCCGCGTCTGGTCGATGTCCATCACCAGACCCATCAGCAGCGCGACGGTCGAGTAGGTGACCACCGCGTGGAGCGGCAGCTCTTTGGGCGCCGGGTTGCGCGTGTAGAGCGCGACCCACACCATGCGCAACAGATAGACGCGCACAAGCACCGACGCGACCGTGGTGAAGACGTCGAAGCGGTAGGTCGCCTCACGCGCCATCGCCTTCTGCATGAACTGGAGGTACGGTTCGATGCGAAAGCGCTGCGGGCGGACTCCGGTCACGACGGCGCTCCGACGACGCCCTCGTGGTAGCCCTCGAGGTAGATGCGGCGCACGATCGTGTCGATGTCCGGCTCGATGATCGAAACGTCGGTGATCTGGTAGCGCTCGGTGACGCGGCGGATCAGCGCTTCCGCGGTGACCTCGCGGCGGTTGAAGCGCAGGCGCACCGTGTTCTGCTCCCGGCTCACCACCTCGGTCCCCGGGACGACGACCTCGGGATACGACTCGGCCAAGTTCACCACCAGCGTGCGGTGCGTGCCGTACTCCTCACGCAGCCGCTCGAGCGAGCCGTCGTAAATGACCGTGCCTTCGTCGATGAGGACGATCCGGCGCGACAGCCGCTCGACGTCGGCGAGGTCATGCGTCGTGAGGATCACCGTCGTGCCGCGTTCCTTGTTCACCATCCCGATGAACTCGCGGATCGCTTCTTTCGCGATGACGTCCAGGCCGATCGTCGGCTCGTCGAGGAACACGATCTTGGGATCGTGGAGCATCGCCGCGGCGAAGTCGCCGCGCATCCGCTCGCCCAGCGAGAGCTGGCGAACCGGTGTGCTCAAAAAGCGCTCGAGGTCGAGGATCTCCGCGAAGTGCTGCATGTTCTCGAGATAGCGGGCCCGCGGGACGTCGTAGATCGAGCGCAGCAGCTCGAACGACTCGCGCAGCGGGAGGTCCCAGTAGAGCTGGCTGCGCTGGCCGAACACCACGCCGATGTTCGCCGCGTTCGCCATGCGGTTCTGGTACGGCACGATGCCCGCGACGCGCAGCGTGCCGGCCGTGGGCACCAGGATGCCGGTGAGCATCTTGATGGTGGTCGACTTGCCGGCGCCGTTGGGCCCGATGTAACCCACCAGCTCGCCCGCGTCGAGCGAGAAGCTGACGTCGTCGACCGCGACCTTGTCGACGAACGTGCGGGAGAACAATGCCGCCACAGCTCCGGCGAGGCCGGGCCGGCGGTCGATCGACCGAAAGACCTTGCGCAGCCCGACGGCTTCGATGATCGCCATGCTCGGCGAGGCTTTTCCCACGAAAACCGCACCCGGCCTTTACGCTGGCCCGAAAGGTACCGATCCCGGGCGAAGGGAACTGCGCGCGTACCAACATCGTTGGCGATACAGATTCGGTGCCTTTCGGCTCCGGGTCGAGTCTGACTAGGCGAGGGGGTGAGTTAACAACATGGCAGCAAAGAAGAAAGCGGCGAAGAAGAAGCCGGGCAAAAAGGGTGGCAAGAAGTAAGCCCATCCAAACCTAGAGATAGAATACGGAAATTCTCAGTCATCATCCATTCGATACGAGCGCGGCCGGCAACGACCGCGCTTTTTTCTTATGCCGGCTGCGTTTTGCTCGCGCCCGCATCGGCGGCGCGGGCGGCGAGCCGCTCCAGATTGGCGGGCATCGCGTTCGCGATCCGCTCGGCCGCGCGGCGCAGCAGCAGTCCCGCGA
>JAXDMB010000210.1:0-7927 GCA_034666325.1 Vulcanimicrobiota bacterium | reverse complement strand
CCGGTGCGATCGCAATGCGGCGCGCCGCCGTACGGCGGTGCGTCAGCAGCTCCTCGACGCGCACCGAAAGCTGCCGCCGCGTCACAAAGATCGCGGGCGCGGCGATGCCGCGGTGGGGCCACGCCGTCGACTCCGCCATTCGCGTGAGGCCGACCGCGTACGAACGCACGTCGGACGTCGCGGTGACCACGCGGTCGTCGCACGCGATCTCGCGCTCGAGATCGAGCCGCCGCGCGATGACGTGCACCGCGGGGTTGAAGAACATGACGATCTGAATGAGCCGCTGCACGACCGCGGTCCAGTCGTCACGGCGCTCGAGGTGCGCGAGCTCGTGCAGCACGAAGCGGTCGACGTCGCTCGGCTCGAAATGGTCCACCACGTGCTTCGGCAGCAGCACCATCCCGTCGAACAGACCAACCGCCGCCGGAACTTCCACGCGATCGGACACGCACAGCCGCGCGTGCCGCGCACCGGCGGCGGACGCGTGCGTGCGCCACAGCGGAAGCGCCGCGCGGCGTTCCGGCGCGAGCGGTAACGCGTCCCGCTTCAGCCGCGAGAGCACGAGCGCCCCGGCGAGGAAACGCATCGCGCCGCCGAGCACGGCGATCAGCCACACCAGCGCCGCGCCGTACGCGATCCACGGCGAGATCGGGATCTGCCAGCGGCTGTTCCACGGGCAGAACACGGTCGCAGCGTGCTCGGCAGCTCTCGCCGCTACGCCCGCTGTCGCGAGCGTCGCTGAAGCGGCCGGCGACACGTGCTCGACGCGCACGTGCGCGATCGCGAACGTGGTCACGAGCGGGCCGAGCACCACCGCGATCAGCGCGACGTACCACACGGCATAGCGCGAGGCCGCGTCGAGCGGCTTCCACAGGCGGAGCAGCAACGCGGCGAGCGCGACGATCGCCAAGCCCATCCACACCGCCGTGACGAGATACCCCAACAGCGCGACCGCTGCGCCCTGAAACGGGGCGAGCACGTGCAGCAGGGCGTTCATTCGGCATCTCCCTCGTAGCGGTCGATCAGCTCGCGCAAGCGTTTGAGCTCGTCGCGCGACGGCCGGTCGTGTTCAACCAGACGCATCGCGAGATCGAGCGGCTTGTCGGAGAAAAAGCGCTTGAGCACGTTGCCGACATCTTTGTTCGCGGCATCGTCGCGTGCCATCAGCGGGCGGTACACGTACGCGCGGTTCACCTCGTCGTGCGCGATGTAGCCTTTGCGCTCGAGGATGCGCAGCGTGGTGAGCACGGTGCTGTACGACAGCGGCGGATCGCCCACACGTTCCATGACGTCGTTCACGGTGGCGCCGGGCGCGCGCCACAGCACTTCCATGAGCCGAAGCTCGGCGTCCGTGAGAACCGGTGATCCGCGACGTGCCATGCGCCCTCCAAGGCGTCCGCTAAAGAATTAATAGCACGATACCACCGCCCCGTGGCCGCTGTCAATTAATTCTTTAGCAGAAGCCGCCGGAGGACCGCGCCGACGGCGGGGGGTACCATCGTCGCTCCTGGTCACGCCCGAGGTGAATCGCCATGGACCCAGCAGGCGGCGGCACGGGGGACGCGCCGCCAAAGCGCGACCCGGCGTTCCATCCGGACCAGCTCAACCGGATGGTCATCACGCCGCCGCTGCTCGACCGCGTCAACGCCGCGGACGGCGACGAGCGCGCGTTCCATGTCATCATCGACTTGAACCTGTCGTATCCACAGGGGCGCAAAGCGGCGCGCGACCAGGTGATCACGCTCGTCGCGGCGGCACGGCAGACGTTCGCGGAGACCGCACCCGATCCGCGGATCCGCGCCGGCGGCCCCGCCGACACGGAACCGTACGTGTTCGCGAACATCACGGGACGCGTCATCAAAGAGATCGTCCGGCTCGACCGCAAGAGCGCGCAAAGCGCGGACAACCCACCGGGGCAAGGACTCTCCATGCGCGGCGCGATCTTCCGCGTGTGGGAAGACGCCGAGACGAGCGCGCTCATCACCAAGTCGCGCGCGACCGTCAAAGCGGACGCGGCGCAGATCGCGTACGCGGCCGAGGGCACGGAGATCACCTGGGCCGTGCTCGACTCGGGCATCGACGAGCACCACGTTCACTTCGCGCTGCACCGCAATCTCGACCCGAACAAACCGTGCGAGCACATGGACTTCACCGGCGCCGATCCGGGCCGGCCGCTGGTGGATCTGTTCGGGCACGGCACGCACGTCGCCGGCATCATCGCGGGCCAGTTCATCGCGGACGACAAGCACCCGGCGTGCCAAGCGGGGTCGAAGGCGCGCGACGAGAGCGGCGACGTGATCACCAGCAAGACGCCGATCACGCGCATCACCGGGATGGCGCCGCAGTGCAAGCTGATCAGCATGAAAGTGCTCGGCGACGACGGCAAAGGGCGCGTGAGCATGATCATCGACGCGCTGCAGGAGATCGAGCGCTTGAACGATCACGGCCGGCGCATCATGATCCACGGCGTGAATCTCAGCGTCGGCTACGACTTCGACCCGCTGTGGTTCGCGTGCGGGCAGAGCCCGCTGTGTGTGGAGGTCGACCGGCTCGTGCGATCCGGCGTGGTCGTGGTCGTCGCAGCGGGAAACACGGGCTACGGCTGGCTCGACAGCGATCAGCGCGGCAGCGTCGGCGCGGGAATGGCGCTGAGCATCAACGATCCCGGCAACGCCGACCTCGCGATCACGGTCGGAAGCACGCACCGCGACATGCCGTACACGTACGGCGTTTCGTACTTCTCCTCGAAGGGCCCGACGGGCGACGGCCGCATGAAACCGGACTTGGTGGCGCCCGGCGAGCGCATCATCTCGTGCGCCGCGGGCGCCAAGCGCGACTTCGACGGCGGGCAGGTGGACTACGTCGAGGACAGCGGCACGAGCATGGCGGCGCCGCACGTGTCGGGCGTCATCGCCGCGTTCCTATCGATCCGGCGCGAGTTCATCGGACGGCCGGCCGACGTGAAGACGATCTTCATGTCGACCGCGTCGGACCTCAAGCGCGAGCGCTCGTTCCAGGGCTCCGGGCTCGTCGACGTGATGCGCGCCATCCAATCGATCTGATCTGATCTGAGGGCAGCATGGCACAGCAGAACTACGGCACGTTCCCGTCGGTCGACGTCGAGTTCGACCGCGACGGGAAGCTCGTCGATCCGGCGAGCATCGACCGTTTGACGGCGATGATCGCGAACGAGGCGATCACCGACCTGTTCGTGATGTCGCACGGCTGGAACAACAACATGACCGAGGCGCGCGCGCTCTACGACACGGTGTTCAAGTCCGTCGCGACGCAGTTGGACGATCCGAAGAACGCGGGGATTCGCGACCGCGTGTTCGGCGTGATGGCGGTTCTGTGGCCGTCGAAGCGCTTCACGGACGAGAGCGCGATTCCGGGCGGCGCGGCGTCGGCCGACGACGCGCGCGGCGACCAGCTTCGCCAAGGTCTCTCCGAGTTGCAGGACGCGTTTCCGGAGCGAGCCGCGGATCTCGACGAGGCGAAAAAGCTGATCGACAGCCTGGAAAGCAACGAACGCGCGCAAGACCGCTTCGTGGAGATTCTCGCCGCGGTCATGCAGCCGCCGTCGCAAACCGACGTCGGAATGGACTCGGTGCCGAGCGCGATGAAGACGCGCAAGGGCGACGTGCTGCGGTCGCTGCAAGGCCCGGTCGGCGTGCGAAAGCCGCGCAGCTTCGACGGCGGCGGCGCCGCGGAAGTGGGGACGCACGGCGGCGCCGCAGATCTCGGCGGTTTCTTCCGGAGCATCAAAGACGCCGCGCTCGGAGCGCTCAACGTGACGACGTACTTCACGATGAAAGAGCGCGCGGGCAAGATCGGCGAAGCTCTGGCGCCGCTGCTCGACAAGCTGCGCGGCTCGGGGAAGACGCCGCGGCTGCACCTCGTGGGCCACAGCTTCGGCGCGCGCCTCGTGACGTCGGCCGCGAACCACGCGCAGCAGCCGGTCGCGACGCTGTCGCTGCTGCAGGCGGCGTACTCACACTACGGCTTCGCGAAGAGCTTCGACGGCACGGCCGGCCATGACGGGTTCTTTCGCAACGTCGTCGCGCAGCACAAGGTGTCCGGTCCGATCATCATCACGCACAGCGTGCAAGACAAAGCGGTGGGGCTCGCGTACCCGATCGCGTCGCGTATCGGCGGCCAGATCGCGGCGGCGCTCGGCGACGCGAACGACCCGTTCGGCGGAATGGGCCGCAACGGTGCGCAGAAGACGCCCGAGGTTCCAAACGTGAACGCGACGCTTTTGCCGGCCGGCGCGGACTACACGCTCGCGAACGGCGTTCCGAACAACCTCCAAGGCGATACGATCATCACCAGCCACGGCGACATCGGCAAGCCGGCCGTCACGTACGCGGTGCTGCGCTCGATCGCGCGGACCTGATCAGCGCAATCAGCGCCTCGCGGTCATCGGCGAACGGTGAGCTGGTATTCGGCGCGGCGTGCGTTGAGCCGGTCGACGTAGCTGTAGCGGCCCGCCTCCTGCGGCGTCAGCGTGACGCTGTTGCCCTTCCCTTCGAGGACCGTGGGCGGGACGTCGCCCGCGTTGGGGCCGCTGGTCTTCGCGACTTGATGCGGCTTCTTGTCGCGCACGGTGAAGCGCACGCGGTCGCCCACCGCGACGGTCGACGACGCGGGCGAGAACCCGGACGCCGTCATATAGACGACGACCTCGCGTGAAGCGCCGGCGCTCGAGGCGAGCAAGACACCCGCGAAGGCGAGGACCGCCGCTGCTATGACGATGGGTGGGACGCGCATGACGGACCCTCCGGCCACCGGGCAGAACGGGCGATCGCCCGTCCTGACTCCTTGGGTTCGCTACCGTACCGTGGAGTCCGTTGTCCCCGCGGGGCCGCGGCACGGCGCGGCGAACCTGCGGCGCATGAGTGTGCTCAACGAAGTCGGCGAGCGGCTGGTGCGGCTTCGCACGCAGGCCGGCCTCGACATCGAGGCCGCCGCGGCGGGAACCGGAATCGGCACGGACCGCCTCGCGGACGCCGAGGCCGGTGACGTCGCGCTCGCGGAGGACGAGATCGAGACCGTCGCGCGCGCCTACGGCATCGATCCCAGCGAGATCTTCGGCGGGCGGATCACGCCGTTCCGCGACTACGCCGGCGGCGCATAGCGCTGCGGTGACCGAGCTTCGCCGCGAGCTCGTGCCGGCGCGCGGCTCCGTCCGGCTCGCGGAAGTGATCGCGGCGCTGTCGCTCGCGACCGATCTCGCGATGGGGCAGCCGATGGCGTTCGCGCTGCGTTCGTGCGTCGCGTCGGTGCGGCTGGGCGAAGCGCTCGGCTACGGCGACGCGCAGCTCTCGGAGATCTACTACCAGGCGCTGCTGCGCTACATCGGCTGCAACGCGGAGACGCACGTGTTCGCCGCGCTGTTCGGCGACGAGCTCGCGCTGCGGCGCGACTTCGCGACGATCGACCCGGGCAATCTCCCGGCGGTGCTGACGGTGATAGCGCGGCACGTTCGCGCGGCGAACGGCGGTGCGGGCCCGCTGCACATGGCGACCGGCTTCGCGCGCGGGATGGCGTCGGCGTCCGGTGTCACCCGCGACGCGTTCGCCGGGCACTGCGAGGTCGCGCAGCGGCTCGCGGAACGGCTCGGTTTCAGCGACGCGGTCGTCGGCGCGCTCGGCCAGCTCTACGAGCGCTGGGACGGGCACGGACAGCCCAACGGGCTCAAAGGCGAAGCGATCGCGCCCGCGGTGCGCGTCGTGTCGCTGGTGCAGGACGCGCTTGCGGTGCACGACGCGAACGGCGCGGACGCGGCGGTCGCGATGGTGCGGCAGCGGCGCGGCGCGGCGTACGATCCGGCGATCGCCGACGCGTTCCGCGCGCACACCGCTGCCCTGCTGCCCGCGTTCGCGAACGAACCGTCGTGGGACGACGTGCTCGCGCTCGAGCCCGCGCCGCGCGCCGTGCTGTCGGATGCGGAGCTGCATCGCGCGTGCGTCGCGATGGCGGATTTCGCCGACTTGAAGTCGCCGCACTCGCTGGGCCACTCGCGCGACGTCGCTGAGCTTGCGGCGCGGGCGGCGGAGCGCTGCGGGCTCGGCGAAGACGACGTGTCGGCGATCGAGCGCGCGGGCTTGCTGCACGACATCGGATCGGTCGCGGTGTCGAGCGGCATCTGGTGCAAGACGGGCGCGCTCTCCGAAAGCGACACCGAGCGCGTGCGCATGCACGTGTACTTCACGGAGCGCATTCTCGCGAAGTCCCCCACGCTCGCGCGGTTCGGCGCGATCGCGGCGCAGCACCACGAGCGGTCGGACGGATCGGGATATCATCGCGCCGTGCGCGCGAACGCGCTGTCGCCGGGCGGCAAGATTCTCGCTGCCGCGGATGCGTATCACGCGATGGTGTCGCAGCGCCCGCATCGCACCGCGTTCGCGCCGGATGACGCCGCGGTCGCGCTCAAACGGGACGCGCGCGACGGCCGGTTCGACCCGGAAGCGGTCAACGCGGTGCTCGCCGCCGCCGGACACCGCGTCGCGCCCGTCGCGCGCGCGATGGTCGCCGGCTTGACGGAGCGCGAGCTCGCCGTGCTGCGGCTGCTGGCGCGCGGTGAGCCGACAAAACAGATCGCCGCGGCGCTGAAGATCGCGCCCAAGACCGCGGACAACCACATCCAGAGCGTCTACGCGAAGATTCACGTCGGAACGCGCGCCGGCGCGACGCTCTTCGCGGTGGAGCACGGCCTGCTGGCGGACGCGCCGGCATAGGGAGAACTCCTCATGCGCGGCCGCCACCCACGCGCTATCCTGAGGGCAACCCACTTCTTCGATCGAGGCGCTCATGACGAGTCAGGACTTGCCCGCATCGCCGGATCTGTGCGCGTTGTCCGCGGGCGAGCTCGCGCGGCTGATCGCCGCCGGCTCAATGAGCGCCGCGCAAGCGGTCGAAGCGCACATCGAGCGCATCGAGCAGGTCAATCCGAGCCTCAACGCGGTGGTCGTCAAACGCTATGCCGAGGCGCGCGCCGAAGCGCGCGAAGCGGATCGACGCCGCGCGTCCGGTGCGCCGCTGGGCCCGCTGCACGGCGTGCCGGTGACGGTCAAAGAATGTCTGGATATCGCAGGACTGCCGTCGACGTTCGGCCTCACGACGCGCGCGCAGCACACCGCGGAAAGCGACGATCCGTACGTGGCGCGGCTGCGCGCGGCCGGCGCGATCGTACTCGGCAAGACCAACGTCGCGCAGCTCCTGCTCGCGCTCGAAAGCAGCAATCCGGTGTACGGCCGGTCGAGCAATCCGTGGAATCTCGACCGCTCGCCGGGCGGCAGCAGCGGCGGCGAAGGCGCGATCATCGCGGCGGGCGGCTCGGCGCTCGGAATCGGCACGGACATCGGCGGCAGCGTGCGAATTCCTGCGGCGTTCTGCGGTATCACCGCGCTCAAACCGACGCAAGGGCGAGCGCCCGATCGCGGACGCTTCAGCGTCCCGATCGGCCAGCGCGCGGTGGTGAGCCAAGTCGGCGTCTTGGCACGCACGGTAGACGACGTGGCGCTCGGCCTCGGCGTAATTGCAAACAGCGGCGACGGCGAAAGCAATCTCGAGCCGGCGATTCCGCTCGGCGATTACCGTGCTGTTGACGTCGCGCAACTGCGCGTTGCCGTGTACGAAGACGACGGCGCGTATCCGACCGGGCCTGCGGTGCGCCGCGCCGTGCGTGAAGCCGCCGCGATTCTCGCCGCCGCGGGCGCGCGCGTGACGCCATGGACGCCGCCGTCGGCGCGAGAAGCGGTCGACTTGTATTTCGGTCTGCTCACGGCCGATCGCGGGCGCGGGTTGGGCGCGATGGCGCGCGGCTCGAAGATCGATCCCACGATCGCGCCGCTGCTGATGTTCGGGCAGCGGTCGCGGCCGGTGCTCGGACTGCTGCGAACGTTGCTGAACGCGGTGGGACAGC
>JAXDMB010000209.1:0-9335 GCA_034666325.1 Vulcanimicrobiota bacterium | reverse complement strand
TGCTCGTGCACGACGCGCGCGCCGAACGAGCGGTCCGGCCGCGCGCGATTCCGCTCGGCCGCGACGTCCGCCCGCACGTCGAGCGCGATGGCGACCGGCAGCGCATGGTACTTGCGTGCGAGCGCGATGCCGTGCGCACGGTCCTCGCGGCGCAGGTTGGTCGCGTCGATCACGGTGAGGCGCCGCGCGGCGAGGCGTTTCTCCGCGATGGCGTAGAGCACGTCGAACGCGTCCCTCGTGGCGCTTTGGTCGCTCTCGTCGTCGGCGACCAGCGCGCGGCAGCGGTCCGATGAAAGGATCTCCGTCTCGCGGAAGTGGCGCGCGGCGAACGTTGATTTGCCCGAACCCGACGCGCCGATCAGCACGACGAGCGCGAAGTCCGGAATGCTCAGCTGCACGCGAACACCGCCATCTGCGTCGGAGCGCCCAGCAACTCATCGGCGTCGCCGACGTCGCGGTACGAGACGGCGTAACCGTATGCGCTCGCGGTCGCGTCGGCCCAGGAGCGAAATTCCCCGCGCGTCCACTCGAAGCGATGGTCGGCGTGGCGAAACGTCCCGTTCGCGAGCGCCGGGAAGCGCGCGTTGTACTCGCGGTTCGGCGTGGTGAGCACGACCGTTCGCGGGCACGCCGCGCCGAACACCGCGCGGGCGAAGGCCGGCAGCCGTGACGGCTCGAGATGTTCGACGACCTCGAGCAGCGCCGCCGCATCGAACCCCGCGACGCGCGCGTCGCGATACAGCACCGACGACTGGAACAGCTCGATGCGCTCGCGCCGCGACACCGGCATCAGCGTCCGCAACAGCCGTTCGTTCGCGCGCTCCAGCTCGCGCGCGGACACGTCGGTGCCCGCAACGCGCTCGAACGCCGCGTCGCGCGCAAGCGCTTGGATCAGATCGCCGCCGCCGCAGCCCAGATCGACGATGCTGCGGGCGCCGGTCTCATGCAGTACCGCAAGAACGGCCGCGATCCGCCGGTCCTGCAGCCGCAGCGGCCTCTCGACCACGATCTCTTCACGGCTCTGCGGCACGGCATCGCCCGTCCCGGCGGCCTGCTGCGTCGCACCGCCTTCGGAGTTGGGCGCGCCTGCGGCGTTCGCTGCGTCTTCGGCGTCCGGCGCGGGGTCATCCAGATCGGCGAGCCGCGCGAGTGCCGACCGGGCAAGCTTTGGTGCGCGGCGCAGATAGCGGCGCGCGATCAGCTCGCGCTCGGGATGCGCCGCCAGCCAGTCACCGCCGTGCCGGAACAGCTTGTCGACCTCCGCCTCGCCGACCCAATAGTGCTTCTCGTCGTCGAGCACGGGGATCAGCACGTAAAGGTGCGAGAGCAGCCGCTGCAGCGTCGCCGTGCCGGCGAGCATCACACATGCATGGCGGCCCGCGTGCGCGGCGTCCGGCACGGCGACCGGCTCCACGCGCACGCCGTATCCGAGCGGCGCGAACAACCGTTCCACCAGGTCGCCGCCGCGCGCACGAACCGGCGTGACGCGCGCTTCGAGCGCGAGCTCGCGCTCCACGAGATCCGCGCGATCCGAGCGCCCGCCGAGCGCGGTTCCGAGCACGCGCGCGATCGCCACGCTGAGAAAAGAGGACGCGACATAGGGCCGGTCGTTGACGTACGCATCGACCAGACCGCCGTCCTCGCCGGACGACGGCCTGCCGCGCACCAATCCGACGGGATCGACGTCGAGCAGCAACGCGGCGGTGCAGCGCGCGTCGCTCGCTTCGGGATAGAACACGTGCGCCGCGCCGAATCCCAGCGGAAACGTCTGGAGACGATCCGGGTGCTTGCGCAGCAAGTGGCCGAGGTCGCGCGCGGGCGGCGTGGTGGTGGTGATCGTCAAGAGCATCGCGAACGGCGCGACTCCCGCCGCACTGCCGCGCGATCCTCTATTTTTGGCGAATGTTTGTCACGCCGGCATGACGGCGCGTCAGCGGCGTCATGCGGCGCGGCCCTTGCGCGCGAGTGCGTCGATTTGCACGAAGATCTCCGTTACGATCGGTTGCCGTTTTTTCACCTCGCTTTGGATGCAGTCGATTGCCGTCGCGGCCTCGTCCACCGAGATGTCGTCGTGGAACACGAGGTCCATTGCGACGATCACGCTGTCGGGCCCGAGCGTCATCGTGAGCACGCGCCGCACGTCGGCGACCGGCAACTGCTCGTGCGCGACGGCTTCGATCGCGGCAACGATCTCCGGATCGATGGCCTCGCCCGTGAGCAAGCTGCCAACCTCGCGCATCATCACGAGCGCCACGGCGAGCAGCACCAGGCCGATCGCGATCGACGCGAGCGCGTCCGGGCGGCCGTCGTGCGTGAGTTGCGCGGCGATGGTGCCCGCGAACGCGATCACGACGCCGACCAGCGCCGCGCTGTCCTCGAGCACGACGACGAACACGCTCGGGTCCTTGCTGGCGTGGATCGCTCGGTGCAGCGGCCTCTTTGGATATGACTTGCGCAGAGCACGGATTCCGACGACGAGCGCGCTTCCGTCGGCCACGAAGGCGATCGCGAGCACGACGTAGTTCCACAGCGGATTCCCGGGCGGCTCGGGCTTGAGAAAGCGATAGACGCCCTCCACGATCGTCAGGCCGCCGCCCGCGCCGAAGATCACCACGGCCACGACCAGCGCCCAGAAATAGATCTCGGCGCCGTACCCGAACGGGTGCTTGTCATCGGGCGGGCGCGACGATCGCCGCTGGCCGACGATCAGCAGTCCCTGGTTGGCCGCGTCGACGAGCGAGTGCACGCACTCCGCCGCCATGGCGGCGCTGCCGCTGACCAGCGCGACGATGCCCTTGGCGACGGCGACGAGCAGGTCCGCGCCCACCGCGACCACGACCGTTTTCGGCGACTCCTTTGCCATCGGAAAGCACAGGTACCGCGCCGCGCAGGCGGCGTAAACGCAGCCGGACACTCGCTTGCTCCGCACCTGCTTTTCGCCTTGACCCGGCACTCGCCGGCGTGGTACACTCCGCGAGCCGAAGCAGGGTCGCCAGACCCTCACCGGATGCCTGCGGGCGATCCGGTAGCAACTCGATAGCGGGGACCGCTTCGGCGTCTTCGTTTTTTTACGTTCTTTACCGGAGAGTTTGTCATAGCACGACCGCTACGCGTCAACGAGCAGATCAGAATCCGCCAAGTCCGCGTCATCGACGATGCCGGCCAGCAGCTCGGCGTCATGCCCACTGAGGAAGCCCTCAACATGGCGCGCACGAAGGGCCTGGACCTCATCGAGGTGTCACCGACCGCGATTCCTCCGGTCTGCCGTATCGGCGACTACGGTCGCCTGAAGTACGAGCAGTCGAAAAAGGACAAAGAGGCGCGCAAGAAACAGCGCAATTGGGAATTGCGCGAGGTCAAGCTGCGTCCCAAGATCGACGTCCACGACTACGAAGTCAAAGCGAAGATGGCCGAGCGGCTCCTTCTCGACGGCGGCAAAGTCAAGGTCACGATCATGTTCCGCGGACGCGAGATCACGTACACCGCGTTCGGGAAACGTCTGCTCGACCGCGTCGCCAAGGACCTCGAGAACAGCGCCATCGTGGAACGCGAGGCCAAGCTCGAAGGTAAGAACATGTTTCTCATCATGGCTCCGCGAGCCACCCCACTCGGTCCGCCGCGCTTCGTCCATCTCAAGACGGACACGGCGCACCACGAAGCCGACACCGTGACTCATGCCGAGGACGAGCACGAGCACGAGCCCGGCGACGCGGCGCAAACCGCCGAGGGGAACGACGCGGTAGCCACCATCGGGGGAGCCAGTGCCTAAGATAAAAACGCACCGCAGCACCGCGAAGCGCGTGAAGGTGACCGGAAACGGTAAGGTCCTTCACCGCCACCAGTTCGACGGCTGCGGTCACATCCTCAGCAAGAAGTCGCGCAAGCGCAAGCGGAACTTCCGCCGCGACCAGCCGACGTTCAAAGGCGATCTGAAGCGTTTCGCGCCGCAGATTCCGTACTTGCTCTAATGGCTTCGTCTGCGACGAACCCGACGCGTTCGGGCCTCGCCCAACCGCTGGAGATTAATCGGTAATGGCTCGTATCAAGCGCGGTCTCAACAAGATCAAGCACCGCCGCAAGGTGATGAAGCTCGTCAAGGGCTTCCGCGCCGCGCGCAGCCGCAACTACCGCGTTGCGAACGAAGCGCTGCTGCACTCGCTCAAGTACGCGTTCCGCGACCGGCGCGTGCGCAAGCGCGATTTTCGCTCGCTCTGGATCGCCCGCATCAACGCGGCGGCCCGGCGCGAAGGTCTCAGCTATTCGAAGCTGATGGCCGGCCTCAAGAAGTCGGGTGTCGCGGTGAACCGCAAGGCGCTCGCGGACCTCGCCGTGCACGACGCGGCCGCGTTCGCGCGCCTCACGTCGCTCGCGAAGGATGCCGTCGGAGCCGCCAGTACCGCGGCCTAGCGGCACGACGCGCATGCACGGTTCCGTCTCCGAGGGCGCTCCGAAAGCGGCGCCCTCGCCATGAAGATCGGCGTCGTCGGCCACGGCACCGTGGGCAGCGCGCTCGCGCGCTTCTTCGAGCGCCCGGGACGCCACGACGTGGCGGTGTACGATGCGTTTCTCGAGCCGTACGCGTCCGCTGAGCGTCTGGCCGCGGTCGACGCCTGCGACATCGCGTTCGTCGCGGTCCCGACGCCCTTCGACCCGCGCAGCGGGTCGTGCGACGTCTCGGCCGTGCGCGACGTGGTCGTACGTCTCGACGTTCCGCTCTGCATCAAATCGACGGTGCCGCCCGGAACGACGGACGCGCTCGTCCGCGAAACCGGCAAGCGCATCGGCTTCAGCCCCGAGTACCTCGGGGAATCCGAGAGCCACCCGTGGCGCGAAGCGGACGATTGCGGTTTTCTCGTCGTCGCCGGCGATGCCACGGTTCGCGCGCTCGTGCGCTCGGCGTACGCGTCGAGCTCCGCATCCGAGCTGCGCTATCTCGAGGCGGCGGACGCACGCGCGGCCGAGCTCGCGAAGTACATGGAGAACTGTTATCTCGCGACCAAAGTCGCGTTCGTGAACCAGTTCGCCGACCTCGCCGCGCAGGCGCACGTCGATTTCGACGAGGTGCGCTCGATCTTTCTGCTCGACCCGCGCGTCGGCGAGTCGCACACGCGCGTGACTGCGGACCGCGGTTTCGGCGGGCGCTGCCTGCCCAAAGACCTCGCCGCGCTCGTGTCGTGGTCCGGCGGACCGTCACACGCCCCGCTGATCCAGGCGGTGCTCGACTACAACGCGTCGGTTCGCGAGGCAAGGCGTTTCGCCGAGGCAAGCTCCTCGCTCAAGTAGCAACCGGCCGAGCCGATACTGTCTTCGTATGGATCAGCTGAAGCCGGGTGAACTGATCACTGCGCTCGTTGAGAGCGCGACGCAGAAGACGGCGCTGCGGCCAATCGACCTCATCATCCGCGGTGCGCTCGCAGGCGCACTGCTGGCCGTGTCCGCAGCGTTCGCGACGTACGCGACGGTGCAGACCGGCCTTCCCATCGTCGGCGCGCTGGTGTTCCCAGTCGGCCTGGCGATCATCGTCCTCCTCGGTCTCGAGCTCGTGACCGGGGGCTTCGGCGTCTTGCCGCTCGGCGTGCACGCACGGCGCGTCTCAGCGGCCTCGATCGTGGCCAACTGGGGCTGGGTGTTTCTCGGAAACCTCATCGGCTCGGTGGTATTCGGCACGCTGCTCGCGATCGGGTTGACGATGGCGTTCCACGCCGTCGACAAGACCGGCCTCGCGCAAAAGATCGTGCTCGTCGCGACGGCGAAGACCGCCGGGTACGAGCACGCCGGCGGCGCGGGCATGGCAGCCGTCTTCGTGAAAGCGATGCTGTGCAACTGGCTCGTGTGCCTGGGCATCGTGCTCGGCGCGTCGTCGCGCTCGACGATCGGCAAGATCGCGGCGTGCTCGCTGCCGATCGTGATCTTCTACGCGCTCGGCTTCGAGCACGCGGTCGTCAACATGTTCATGATCCCCACCGGAATGATGCTCGGCGCGAACGTCTCGTTCGGCGAGTGGTGGCTGTGGAACCAGATTCCGGTGACGCTGGGCAACCTCGTCGGCGGCTATCTCTTCACCGGCGCCGCGCTCTACCTCACGCACGCGCAGCGCACGCCGGCCGTGCCGGCTGCCGCGACGGTATTAGCGCCGTCGCACGACAACGGGCGAGTCCCCGCGCCCAGCGTCGCGTAACGCACTTCCCCTGAGCACCCGCGGAGGGCGCCGAACGGCGTCCTCCGCTTTCTTTTCGCGACGGCGCGTCGCAAGGCGCCGGCGCGGCGCGTGCGAAAGTGCGATGCCATGCGCAGGCCGTCATCTTCGCTGCTGCTTGCCGCCATGATGGCCGGCGTGCTTTTGTGCGCGTGCGGCAAGCACGACGATACGGCCGCCAAGCCGGCGCAGCCGAATCGCTCCGCGATGAAGAACCCGAGCGCGTTTCCGCTCTATCCCGACAGTACGGTCGTAACCGTCGTGCCGGTCGACTCGGCTCAGATCTTCGCGGCGATTCGCGCGAGCGATCCGCACGCGGACTTGCCGCGCAACTACCGCGGCCACGAGGTCATCGCCGAGACGAGCGCGTCGATGGCGCAGCTCGAAGCGTGGATTCGCCGCCTGAAATCGTCTCCGCCGCACGGCCTGCGCGACACGTCGCACAAGACGTCGAGCCGGTCGCACGACGGCGGCGTCGACATGGACAGCGATTCAGGCGCGACGTTCGATTCGGCCGCCGGCGATCGAACGGTATTCGTCTTCACCGCTGACCCGCGCAAGATACGCCAGCAGATGGGCCCGGCGTTCGTGCTGTTCGACAGCTACGCCGCGGTGCCGGGCATGTTGCGCGCGCCGATCGACGAGCAGTCGAAGAAGCAGTTCGGCTACAGCGTGACGGAGATGCTGGACGCGAACAGCCCGGTGGGCGCGGCGATCGCGACGGTAAAGCGCCTGCAGGACAAAGACCGCCGCGCGATCCTCCTCATCGACGAATCGAAGACGTAGCGCAAAAACGCTTACACAATACCGTCCTCAGATCGGTCCTACGGCACAAAAAAACGGACGCTCGGTCAGCCACTTGACTGGCTATTTGCAGCTACGTTCGGAAGGAAATGGTAGCCCGACGTTGTAGTCAGCCGCGCGCCGAAGCGGGTTTCGGCTTCGGCCGATCGCGAAGCTTTGAAAGGGTGGGGCTTTGAGACGAAACGGCTTGTACACGATGTTCCTCTGCTTAGCATGTGCCGCAATGGCGGCGTGCTCCGTCGGCGGGCGAACCGTCCCGACCGATCCGGGAAATCCGAGCGGTGGGCGGACTACTCAAGGCGGGCAACCGGTGGCCGTCGGAGGCGGCGGCGATCCAAGTGGCGGCTCAACACCGGCACCGCAAGCTACCCCGGACGCAGCAGCAGAGGACGCATGCGCCAGCGACGGCGGAACGTTCTACGACGACGTAGGCGGCACCGGTGTTACCTGCGCGGGAAATAGCAATGGCCCGTCCGCAGTAACCTCATTCAACGCGAGATGCGGCTACACGATCTCGATGACGAGGGGCCACGGCAACATTTCACGCGGCGGCACGAGTCTTGGCGATTTCCAGATGGGAATCGAAGTCTTCGACGACTGCAGCTACAACATGTTCAGTTAACTGGAGGAACGGAAGCATGAAAATGATTCATCTCGTCGTTGCGCTCACGTTCGCGAGCGCGATCGGCGCGGTCCCGGCCGGCGCAACGCCGCGTATTCCGGCCTTCCAGCAAGAGCCGGTTCAGGTGTTCGATAGCGCTCTTCTGCAGAATCCGCATCGTCGAGTCGAGAGTCAGCATCACGTTCGCGCGGGCTATAGAGCCTATCGGTTCCTGGATCCGAACATGGTCATCGTGGGTGTTGCGAGTTCCGTCTACGTCGACGCGGCCGGCAGGCTGCACGTGGTCCAAGCCCACGGAGAGCCGATGAGCGGTCACCCGAACCGCACGGGGGAGGAGTATTCGCACATCTTAATTCCTCCGAACGCCGTTCTGCCCAAGCCGTAAGCGGCGTCGAAACGAGGCGCATAGGAGTAGCGCTCTCCGCTACCTCCTCCGGGTTGGTACGGCACGCCGATTCGGAGGATTCTGCGGGGAGCGGTGCGCGGTGCCCCCGGGGATCCGGCTTTCCTCATTTGACCGAGTCGAGGAAGGCCGCCGCACCGCTCGCTCCGTTCTCCTGTGCGGCCTTCGGATCGGGTTGACGGCGAGGGGTTCGTTCGTTCCCGACGCACGAAAGGCGGAATGACCGCGACGACCCCTCCCATCACCGTTCCCGGCGACAAGTCGATCGCGCACCGGGCGCTGATTCTCGCCGCGCTCGCGCAGGGCGAGTCGCGGCTGCGCAACGTGCCGGCCGGGCTCGACGTCCGCTCGACGCAGCGCGCGCTGCGCGCGCTGGGCGTCGCATTCGCCGAGGAGGGTGATGCCATCGTGGTCCGCGGCAGCGGCGGCGCGCTCGTCGCACCGGACGAGCCGATCGACTGCGGCAACAGCGGAACCACGATCCGGCTGCTGGCGGGAATGCTCGCGACGCGCGCGCTCACCGTGACGCTCGACGGGGACGCGTCGTTGCGCGCACGGCCGATGCGGCGCATCGCACAGCCGCTCGAGGCGTTCGGCGCCGAGATCGCGCTGACGCCGTACGGCACGGCGCCGTTCGTCGTGCGCGGCAACGGCGCGGCGCGCGGCACCGACGTCGAGATCGTCGTGCCGAGCGCGCAGGTGAAGTCGGCGGTGCTGTTCGCCGCACTCGGCGCGCACGGCCGCACGCGCGTCACGGGGCAGCTCGCGACGCGCGATCACACCGAGCGGCTGTTCCGCGCGTACGGCATCACCTGCGAGCAGGGCGGCGGCGCGATCGCGGTGGACGGGCCGCAGACGCCGCAGGGCTGCGATTTCGACGTGCCGGGCGACATGTCGAGCGCCGCGTTCCTGCTCGCCGCCGCGGCGATGATCCCCGGCGCGCGCGCCGTGGTCGACGACGTCGGCTTGAACCCTACGCGCATCGCGTTTCTCGACGTGCTGCGGCGCTTCGGCGCGCCGGTCGACGTGTCGGTGAGCAGCTTCGACTCCGAGCCGCGCGGGCGCGTCGCGGTGCGCGGCGCGTCGCTGCGCGCGATCGTCGTCGAGCCGGACGAGGTGCCGGGACTGATCGACGAGCTGCCGCTGGTGGGCGTGCTCGGCGCGTTCGCGCGCGGCACGACCGTCGTGACCGGTGCGGCGGAGCTGCGCGTGAAAGAGTCGGATCGCATCGAGACGTTCGCGCGCGCCGCCCGCGCGATCGGCGTGGAGGTCGAGACGTTCGAGGACGGCTTCGCGGTGCACGGACCCGC
>JAXDMB010000208.1:0-11764 GCA_034666325.1 Vulcanimicrobiota bacterium | reverse complement strand
GATCTGCTCCGGGCCGTCGAGACGACGTGCGCCGCGATGCGCAGCGGCGCGCAGGCGATCTACCAGGGCTCGTTTCTCGACGGCGCGTGGACCGGCCGCGCGGACTTCCTGATCCGCGTCGACGAGCCGAGCGCGCTGGGCGCGTGGTCGTACGACATCGCCGACACCAAGCTCGCGACGCGCGAGAAGCCCGAGTTCCTCGTGCAGCTGTGCACGTACGCGCTGCTCGTCGCGGCGGTGCAGGGCGCGCTGCCGCGGACGGTGCGCGCGCTGTTCGGCAACGGCGCCGAGACGCCGTACGACCCGCGGCGCTACGTGCCGTACGTGCGCGCGGCACAGCGGCGCTTCGCGGCGGCGGTTGCCGCGCTCGACGCCGACGCCGTTCCCGAACGCGTGCCGGGCTGCGACGCATGCGCGTGGGCGGCGCAGTGCGACGGCGTGCGCCGGCGCGTCGACCACCTCTCGCTCGTCGCCGGGATGCGGCGCGACCAGACGAAACGTCTCGTGGCCGCGGGGATTCCGACGCTCGCACGCTTAGCGACGGCGGGCGAAGACGCGCGCCCGGCGCACATGGTCGCGCCGACGTTCGCGAAGCTGCGCCGCCAAGCGACGCTGCAGCTCGGGCAGCGCACCACCGGCGCGTACCGGTACGAGCTGCTCGCGCCGCGCCCGCGCCACGGATTCGAAGCGCTGCCGCATCCCGCCGCCGGCGACGTCTATTTCGACATGGAAGGCGACCCGCTGTACGAGGCGGGGAAGGGACTCGAGTACTTGTTCGGCGCGTTCGTTCCGGACGACGCCGTGCAGCCGTACCGCGAGTTCTGGGGCGAGTCCCGCGAGGGCGAGCGGATCGCGTTCGAGGCGTTCGTCGACTGGCTCGTCGCGCACCGCCGCGACTACCCGCACGCGCACGTCTATCACTACGCCTCGTACGAGAAGAGCGTGCTGCGAAAGCTCGCGATGCGCCACGGCACACATGAGGAGGAAGTGGACGACCTGCTACGCGGCGAGGTGCTGGTCGACCTGTACGCGGTCGTGAAAGCCGCGCTGGCGCAGTCGCAGGACGGCTATTCCATCAAGAAGCTCGAGGTGTTCTACGGCTTCGCGCGCGATGCAGACGTGCGCAAGGGCGATCAGTCGATCGTCGCGTTCGAAGAGTACCTGCTCGACCGCGACGATGCGCGCAAGCGCGACATCATCCGCTACAACGAAGAAGACTGCATCTCGACGCGGCGCCTGCACGAGTGGCTGCTCAAGCTGCGCGACGAGGCGCGCGCGCAGCACGCGAGCGACCTGCCGTTTCGCGCGCAGCGCGATCCGCGCGCGCGCACGGAAGAAGAGCTCGCGGCCGACGCCGAGCGCGACGAGCTGCAGCGCGCGCTGCTCGACGGCGCGCTGCCGGAGTCGCCGCGCGCGCTCGTCGCGCACCTGCTGGCGTACCACCGGCGCGAGGACAAGCCGGTGTACTGGGCGCTGTTCGACCGCTACGAGCGCGACAGCGACTTCATCGACGACGACACCGAAGCGCTCGGCGGACTCGAGCTCGCGACCGATGTCGCGCCGTACAAGCTGGGCGCGAAGGACCGCAACCTCGTCTACACCTACACGTTCCCGCCGCAGCAGCACAAGCTCGGCCGCAAGCCGCACGATCCCGACGCGCGCCGCGCGCTGCTCGGCGAGCTGATCGAGGTCGATGACGACGCGCTCGTCGCGCGCATCAAGCGCGCCGCAACGGCGCCCCATCCGCGCGCGCTGATCCCGGGCGATCCGATCGCGAAGAAAGAGCAGAAAGCCGCGCTGCGCCGGTTCGCGGAAGCGGTGCTCGACGGAACGGCGCCCGAGCGTTATTCCGCCGCGTGGGACATCCTCAACCGCGCGCGTCCCCGCATCACCGGCCTGCTCGACGGCGCGCGCGTGCAGCCGGAGATCCGCGCCGGCGCCGAAGCGATCGGTCCCGCGGACGTCACGGAGCTCGCGCGCCGGCTCGACCGCAGCGCGCTGATCGTGCAAGGCCCGCCCGGTACCGGCAAGACGTATACCGGCGCGCACGTCATCGCGGCGCTGCTCGCGGACGGCAAGCGCATCGGCGTCACGTCGAACAGCCACAAAGCGATCAACAACCTGCTGCACGCGGTGGAGGACGCTGTCGCGTCGCGCGGCGGGACATTTCGCGGCGTGAAGAAGTGCGACAGCGACAACAATCCCGACTCGCCGTTCACGTCGCAGCGCGCCGCCGCGTTCGTCGAGAACGCCGAGAAGAACGCGCCGTTCGGCGAGTTCGATCTCGTCGCCGGAACCGCGTGGCTGTTCTCGCGCGACGACCTCGCGCCGGTCGACTATCTCGTGATCGACGAAGCCGGGCAGGTCGCGCTCGCCGACGCGCTCGCGACCGCACTCAACGCGGCAAACGTGATCCTGCTCGGCGACCCGCTGCAGCTCGCGCACGTGTCGCTGGGCACGCATCCGGAAGGCGCGGGCGCGTCGGTGCTCGAGCACGTGCTGGCCGAACGCGATCCGGTGCGCGGCATCGTGCCGTACGACACGGTCCCCGACGACCGCGGCGTGTTCCTCGACCGCACGTTCCGGATGCACCCGGCGCTGTGCGACTTCGTGTCGACGATGGTGTACGAAGGACGACTGTGCTCGGCCGCGTCGTGCGCGAAGCAGCGCATCGATGCGCCGTGGTTCGCGGGCGCGGGACTGCGTTACGTTCCGGTGGATCACGACGCCAACACCCAGTCGTCGGACGAAGAAGCGGCGGACGTCGAAGCGATCTTGGCTGGGCTCGTGGGCGGCACGTTCACCGACCGGCACGGCGTCGCGCGCCCGCTCGGCGTGGCCGACGTGCTCGTGGTGTCGCCGTACAACGCGCAGGTGCGTCTGCTCAAGAGCCGCTTGCGCAGGCGCTTCGGCGACGGCGTTCGTGTCGGAACGGTCGACAAGTTCCAGGGCCAGGAGGCGCCGGCCGTGATCTACTCGCTCGCGACGTCCAGCGCGGACGACGCGCCGCGCGGCGCAGACTTTCTGTTCGAAGCCAACCGCTTCAACGTCGCACTGTCGCGCGGGCGGGCGCTGGCGGTCGTCGTGTGCTCCCCGCGGCTGCTCGAGACGCGCTGCACGAGCGTCGAGCAGCTCGGCGCCGTCGCCGCGTTCTGCGCCTTCGCCGAAACGGCGGCGCCTCTCTAACTATCTTTTTAGTTGACGACCAGGCTGCGGGATGGTACGCTGCGGTCATCCCACACCTAGAGAATTAGTTGGAAGGAGCCACCCCGTGATCCGCTCGTTCATCGCAGTCCGGTCGTTCATCGCGGTCGTTGTGACCGCCGCGGCGATCGCCGGCCTGGGCATCGACCTCGCGCAGACCGCCTACACCGCCACGCAGACCGCGCAGACGATCGTTCTCGCCCCGAACACCTGAGGCCGGGGCCGGCACCGGCGCGCAGCTACTGCGGCGTGTGCGAAGCCGGCGCCTCGGACGTTCCTTCGGGCCGTGTCGGCACATTGCCGGGGTTCGTGCTGCCCCGGTTGTCGTGGACGGACATCGTGGGGGCCCACGGCTGCCCGTCGTCGCCCGGCAGCTTGTTCGGTCCAAGCCGAGCTACGGCGTGCGGCTTGTAAGGCGTGTCGATCCGGTTCGCGGCCAGCGTGCGGTCGTGCGCGGCGCCGGAGATCGTCACGCGCATCCCGCGCTCGAGGCGCAGCCCGACCGGCTCGATGATCGTGCCCTGGTGGAGGACCACGTCCACGAGCGCGCCGCGGTCGTCGCGAACGACCACGCCGTACTTACCGTGGAAATCGGCTATGGTGCCGGTGATCTTGGCCTGCGCGGCCTGGGCGCCTGACGCATCCGGCGTATCAGCCCGTGCTCCGAGCGGCGCCGCGAGCAGTATCGCGGCGGCAGCCACGGCAGAAATTCGCGCGCAATGGTGTGAGATCGTCGTCATGCTCGGTCGCCTCCCGGTTCCGCCATCGTGCGGCAACAGCCTCGGAAGCGGCTGAGAGCGAACGGCCGCCGCTGCCTCTAGGCGCGCTCGCGATAACAGGTCATGCACGAGGCGCTGCACGTGTCGGACTTCGGCGTCGTCGTGATGGAGAACGATGCTTCCGCATCGCTTTCGAAGCGCGCCGGTTCTTCGCGCAAATCCAGATCGTCGAAGCGATAGTCGGAAAGCATGATGCTCCTTCTCCGGTTAGCGGTTTTTCAAAACAACGCGCGGCATGGTGTGCTGTGCGTCAATGGCGGTCGCGCGCAACTCTGCGACGGATCGTTCGAGTGCTGCACGAGCCGGAGTGCGTTCGCTTGGGTCGTCGTCATTTCGGGTTCGTGCGCGATCGGAGCGAAGATCGTTCGTCGCGTCACACCCGCGCGACGACGAAGATATTCCCTACCGTGAACGCAAAGTCCGACGCGCGCGACGCATGTCGCGCGTCACACAAAGGGTGCATTCACGATGCTGAACGACTTCGACGATCTCGACCTGCGTGAGGAACCGCCGGGCGGCGACGCTTCCGGCAAAGAGGTGCTGGTGAGCCATCCGCACATCTGCCCGACCACCACGACGCTGCCCACGGGACCGTGCTGACCACGTCACGGTGAAACCGAAGGCCCGCTCGTCCTCACGGACGACGGGTCTTCGGTTTACGAACGCAGGCTGCGATGTTACGTAGCCCACAAGCTTCCGCCGGTGCGCCGCACCCAGATCGGGTCTATCGCGCGCAGCGCTTCCTTGTCGAGCCGGTGCACGTAATCGTTGAACAGCTCGATGCGATAGGCGGCCTTCGCGCAGATACGCGGCCTTGAGCTACTCGGCGATCGCCTCGGAGCGTTACTGGTCCGTCATACCGAGCCGCCGTTTCAAGCCGTCGATTTCGGCCTGGGTGATCGGCGACCTCACCGCAAGCTGGTCCTCGATGAAGGTCGCGATGAGCATGCTGTTGCGCTCGGACGCCAGTGTGGCTTCGTCCTCATCGCCGAAGCTGAAGAGTCGTTCCTGCCGCGACGCTCGATAAGCGATTTTACCGGACGCGCCGCCGACGAGCTCGGCTAGGTCCTCCGTAACGACCGTTGCGTGACCGGATGTCGACCCGTCATTGGCGGCCAGCACTTTGCCTCGGTACAGCGCACACCAGCTTTCGGCTGCGCTTTTCTCGACCAACAACGACAACAGCGTCAGCAATCGAAGAGCGTTCGCCATTCGCCAAAGGACGCGGCCCGTTGTCAGCGGGCCCGCGTCGAGCTCCCAGCGCCACCCGTGCGCTGACGCTATCACAACTGAGTCCGAGGCGGTCCTCGCCGCCGTCTCGTGGTGGCCCGCGAAGGGCAGGAGCACGGGCGACCACTCGAAGCGGAAACGGTTCGCTTCGAGTGGCTGTGCGTCACCGAGGCTGCGGAACGCGGCGATGACATCCGCAGGGGAAGTCCCTTGAGGCGCTTTCGCAACCACGACGATCGGCTCGAGCGTGTTACCCGTTTCCGGACCTTTCAATTAGACGGTGCAGATCGGCTGCTTGTCCGTGAACGCGCTGTCGTCGTCGGCCGCGGAAAGCGTCGCGGCGTCACCCGCTCCGTCGGCGTCGTTCGGATCATAGCCGACTTGCTTGCTCAAGAACGATTGGATGATACGGGGCAAGTTCTTCGTTGATGTCGCGATCAGCGTCGTAAGCTTTCCGGTCGAGATGTTCTGGAACGTGACGAAATATGCCGGAAGGCTACCGCTGAACATTCCGGGGAAGTTTTGTACCCAGATATTTGTCGGCGTGACGAACATCTGGCTAACGCCGTTGGAGCCGACGTAACCAGCTTCCCGGGTGCCCGACGCGACCATCAGACGCCCTATGCCCCGCATCAAACCCGTTTGCGTGGCGTCCAGCGTCGGGTTCGCTAAAATCTGTGACGCATGATCGAAGAAGTGAGATTCTGCGACTGGTATGCTATCAGACTTCGCGATATCGGCTTGCCGTTGCGGGTCATTCGAATTTCCGCCTCCGGCGCCAGCGAGCTTCGCGATGACATCGGCTGCGAGCTTAGCCGCGTCGTCTCCGACCGCTACGTAGATGGCGCCGGTATCACAGGCAACTCCACCGCCGCCACCGCCGTCCGATACATCTGGAAAGTAGTATTCCATGCAGGACATGTCGCTGTGATCGTACGACCAGGAGCCGTCTGGCCAAAGCCAGCCGTAAACGGTGATGGTGCAATTGAACGCGTAGTCACGCGTGCTCCGCGCACCGGATGATGTTCTCGATGAGCCACTCCGCATCGATCGCTTCAAGGTGAGAAAGCGCGTCGTTTGATTTTCGTTGGTAGCCCGCACCGTTCGACCGGTCTTGCGGCTGACCGCGGTCGCCGCTGCAGGCGTCAATGGCACGCCGACCGTCGCGGCGAGACGCTGGCCGCGGTCCGGCACCGTCTGCACCGGCGCCTTTTGCGCCGCACGAACGAGCGCCACCAGGGCCGAATCACTTGTCGCCGGATGCAGCGGCGGCAGTGTGGCTGGACCGCCGGCACCGCCTCCGCACGCGGTCAATGCTAATGCAGCCGTGGCAACAGCGGCGACAAGTCTTGCTCTCGGCTTCTTCATCAATCATCACCCTCTGACAGATGTTTGCGGGACCTCGAAAAGCCCGCGTACCTTTCGGTCACGGGCTTTCCGGTCGTGGTGGAGGTGAGGAGACTCGAACTCCTGACCCCTTACATGCGAAGCAAGTGCTCTACCAGCTGAGCTACACCCCCACGGGCCGTCCGGGATTATAGTCTGCCCCGGTGCTCCCTGTCAAAGGGACGTGTCGGCGTCGCGCCGAGAGAGGGAGGCTGTGCCCTCTCCTCGCTTGGCGGTCGCTGCCCTCGGGCTGCTTCTGCTGGCCGCGTGCTCGCATCCGTCTTCGGACCGGCCTGCGGGGCCGCTCAGGATCGTCGCGTCGACCTCCACGCTCGCCTCGATCGCCCGCGGTGTCGCCGGCCCGGGACCTGAGGTTCGCTCGCTCGTTCCGGTCGGCGTTTCGCCCGAGGATTTCCAGCCGTCGCCCGACACCATCGCTGCGCTTCGCAACGCCGACGTGCTCGTCGAGAACGGCGCCGGGCTCGAGGGCTGGCTGCAGTCGACGATTCGCAACGCGGCCAACCCGCGGCTGCGCACGGTGGTCTGCGCCGAGGGCCTTCCGGTGGTCGCCGGCAACCCGCATCTCTGGATGGACCCGGAGTACGCCCGCTTGTACGCGCGCACGATCGCGAGCGCGCTCGCCGCGGCGGACGCGCCGCACGCCGCAGCGTACCGATCTGCGGCCGGAGCGTACGACAAGGAGCTCGTCGCGCTCACGGCGCGCACCCGTGCGAAGATCGCGACGATCCCGGCCGCGCGGCGCACGATGATCGTGTTTCACAACGCGTTCGACTACTACGCGCGCCGCTTCGGCCTGCGTATCGCCGGCGCGATCGAACCGACCGCGGGCGGCGAGCCGAACCCCGCCCACATCGCGGATCTCGTCCGGCTGGCGCGCGCGCAGCACGTCGCGGCCGTGTTCGCCGAGCACGAGTACAGCGACAAGCTGGCGCGCGCGCTCGCGGAAAGCGCCGGCGGACTGAAGGTCGCGTTCCTCTATGACGACTCGCTCGGCGCCGAGCGCGGCGTCGACACCTACACCGGCATGATCGACACCGACACCGACGCCATCGTGGCCGCGCTCAAGTGAGCGCTGCGAAGACCGCCGCCGGCGCGAATGCCGCAAACGCGGTCGAGGTGCGCGGACTGCACGTCCGCTATGACGGCGTCGAGGCGTTGCAGGGTCTGGATTTCGTCGTGCCGCGCGGGACCGCGCTCGGGATCGTCGGGCCGAACGGCTCGGGAAAATCCACGCTGCTCAAAGCGGTCGCGGGGCTCGTGCCGCCGTCACAGGGCACCGTGCGTGTGCAGGGCCGGCCGCCGCGCGAGCTGCCGCCCGGGACGATCGGCTACGTGCCGCAAGTCGAGGACGTCGACTGGCGGTTTCCCGTGAGCGTGCGCGACGTCGTCGCGATGGGGCGCTATCCGCGCCTCGGACCATTTCGCCCGTTCTCCGCGCACGACCGCAGCGCCGTCGCGCGCGCGATCGAGGCGCTCGACCTCGGCAAGATCGCCGACCGCCACATCAGCGAATTGTCCGGCGGCCAGCAGCAGCGCGCGTTCGTCGCGCGCGCGATCGCGCAGGAGCCGCTGCTGCTGCTGCTCGACGAGCCGACGACCGGCGTGGACGCTGCAACGGAAGAATCGCTGCTGCGCCTTGTGCGCGGGCTCGTCGCCGACGGGCTGCCGGTGCTGATGACGACACACGATCTCGACCGCGCGCCGGAGTGGTTCGACCGCCTGATCGTGGTCGACCGCAAGATCCTCGCGGACGGCACCCCCGACACGGTGCTGGAGTCCGGCGCGTACGCCGGCATCCGCGAGCACACGCACACGCACGGACATCGTCGGTAATGGCGGCGGGCCGCTGACATGGACGGAATCCTCGCGCCGTTTCAGTACGACTTCATGCAGCGCGCGTTCGTGGTCGCGCTGTTCGTCGGGGCGCTGTGCTCCACGATGGGGACGTACGTCGTGCTGCGCAAGCTCTCGTTCATCGGCGACGGGCTCGCGCACGCGTCCTTCGCAGGGATCGCGATCGCGTACTTGAAGGGCGCGAACTTCTATGCGGGCGCCGCCATAGCTACGATCGTCACCGCGCTCGGCATCGGGTTCGTGCACCGGCGCGGCAAGGTATCGCTCGACACGTCGATCGGCGTGTTGTTCACCGGTGCGTTCGCGCTGGGCGTGTTCCTGATGTCGCGTTCGCCGCGCTCCACCGTCGATCTTCAGAGCTTTCTATTCGGCAGCATTCTGGGCGTGTCGCAGTACGACGTCGCGATGGTGGTCGGGCTCGGGCTTGCAGTCGCGCTGGCGGTGGGCGCGCTGTGGCGGCCGCTGCTCTACACCTCGTTCGATCCGGTCGTCGCGCAGGCGGCCGGCATTCGCGCGGGGTTCGTCGACTACGCGCTGCTCGTGATCCTCGCCGTCACGATCATCGTGTCGCTGCAGGCTGTCGGCATCGTGCTCGTCGCGGCTCTCCTGGTCACGCCCGCGGCCGCGGCGGCGCAGCTCACGAAGCGGTTCGTGCCGATGATGCTGCTGTCGTGCGCGTTCGGCGTGTTCTCGACCGTCGGCGGGCTCTACGCATCGTACGAGCTGCACGCATCGTCGGGCGCGACGATCGTGCTGCTCGCGACGCTCGTGTTCTTCGCGGCGCTGGCCGCGGGCCGGATCGCGCTACCCGCTCGACGGTAAGACGATCGGCGAAAGCCGGCCGGGCCGGTCGACGACCTGTTCCCAGACGCGTTTGCGGTTGAAGAAAACGCGCAGCAGATACTTCGCCGGCGGAACGGCTTGGAACAGGAAGCGGCCGTAGCTGTCGGTCACCGCCGGCCCGGTCCACTGGCCGTCCGGCGCATCCGCAGGGTGAATGTAGACCAGCGCGCCGACCAAGGCGGTCGACGTCGTGCCGGCGCCGCCGCGGTACACCGCGCCGCTGATCGACGGAGGCGGCGTTTGAGCGGTTAGAGCGAGCGCTGCGACGAGCGCGAGCATGCGTACGATCATGGCGTCACCGTTGGGAGCATAGGATCCGGAACGCGGCTGGCCGCGGCCGGCAGAAGCGGTTTGGGGCCCGGTGTCTTGCTGATCGTTTGAACGCCGGGGCGGGCCGCACGATTGAACGAGAGCTCGCCGATGTCCGCGATTCCGCTCGACAGCGCGAGAACGCGCGTCGTGCGCTTGTCGTTGTTGAGCGTGACGGCGATGCTCTTGTCCATCCAGGTGTAGTGCGCTTCAATGTTCACCGGGTCGATCGCGGCGGCGGACACCGAGAACACTTGCGGTATGCGCGATTTGTACATCAGCAGCGTCAGCGTCGACGAGCTCATGTTCGCGATGTCGTCGCTGTGCACGACGTTGTACGACGCGCCGCGCGCGGGCGGCAGCGTCGCGCGCAGGATCACCGGCGCGTCGTCGATGTGCGCGTTGAGCCACAGCGTGAACCCCGGCAGCGCGACGGCCAGCGCCGCCGACACGATGGTGAGCGCGACGAACACGCTGGTCGTCGTCACCTTGATGCCGTTCCACTCGATGGCGGTGCTGCCGCCGCTGTCGCCGGTACGCGGCAGCCGCGACACGACGAGCAGCGAACCGAGGAGAAACGCCAACCCGCTGATGAGGCAAATGACCAGCACGGTCACGAACGAGTCCATGAGCCACTTCCACCCTCTCGCACGAGATGCGAGGGGCGGAGCATAGCAGGCCCGACTTACTGCGGGCTTACGCGCGCGTCGCTAGCGCAGTGCGTCGACCGCTGCGCGCTCTTTGAGCGAGCCGATGCCCGTGACGGCGTCGAAGCCCGTCGTCACCGCGCATCCGTCGGGCTGCTGATCCACGCAGCCCTTGACGATCGGCGGCGGGTTGGGCAGCACGCCGCGAAACGTCTTCGGGAGCGGCTTGCGCAGCGGGCGCAGGTTGTTGTCTTTCCACCCGCGGTCGTTCTCGCGCGAGACGTCGCGGAACGCTTGCGGCGACGTGCGCGCGAGAACGTAGAGGTCGGCCACCGTCAGCAAACGGCGTTGCGGTCCCACCAGGCTGTTGATCGCGGCGATCTCCGCGCCGACGATCGAGGCGCTCTCGCTGGTGCCGCCGACGCCGCCCAGTCCGTAGCCGTGCCAGTAGACGCGCAGATGCCCCGACGCGTCCGCCGACACGTCCGGGACGATGCGGTTCTTCACGTAGGTCGTCGAGAACAGGAAGTCGCCCGGAGCGTTTTGCCATGCCGGGCGCGGCTCGGTGGAGATGCCGCCGCCGGTCGCGTGGTCGAGGTCGTTCCACGGGCCTTCGTCCGTGACGCCGTCGCGGTCGCCGAGCTGCGTGCCGCCGGTGCAGATCACATATGGCAGAATGCACGGCCACGACACGCGCGGCCGCTCGACGCCGGTTTCTCGATAGCCGTACGCGCCGTCATCGCCCGCCGGCACGACGATCGGAATCCCGCGCACGATCGCTTCCAGATACGGGATGGGGGTGCGGCCGTAGCGCGACTCCACGGGGCCGTCCACGGGGCCGACCACGACCGGCAGCACGATGACCGTCGGGTCGAGGTCGAGCGCGCGCGACAGCGCGACCGTGCCGTCGTTTCCGCCGCCGCACACGTCGTCGTAATCCGCGATCACCTCGGCCAGCGGCGCCATCGTGACGGCGGCGCTCACGTCGAGCCCGGCTTCCTGGCCGCGGTCGTCCCGCCCGCACTCGCTCGAGGAGTTCTTGAACACGAAGCTGCGCTCGGTGATCCGGCTCATCGCCGCCCCGGGCGGCGCGCCCTCGGACGTGAGGAATTTCTGGATGTCGCGGACGTCGAAGCGGTCGGACGCGTCCTCCACCAGCACGATGCGCTGATTGCCGCCGCCGGCGTCGATCGCCTCGGTCATCGAGCGGAAGCGGGCCGGCTCGTACCAGTCGCCGCGGAAGTACGTGAACGACGGCCGCGTGTCTGCCAGCCGCGGCGAGCTCGCCACGATCGCGCCGCGGACGTCGCGCACGCCGGCCAGCGCGACGTTGAGCGGCCCGTTCGGCGCGATGACCGTGCGCGTGCCGTCCGTCCACTTCTCCCAGCGCACGCCGAACAGTTTCTCGGCCTCGGAGATCCGCATCAGCGCCCCGGCCACCAGACCGTTGCCGGCGATCTGCACGTCGGTGCCGCCGGCGGTCCGCAGGAG
>JAXDMB010000207.1:0-5512 GCA_034666325.1 Vulcanimicrobiota bacterium | reverse complement strand
ACTGGCTGCGCAGCGCCCGCGATCCAGTAAAACGCGATCTGCGGAGCGGTGGTATCCGTGTTCGACAACACCTGGATCGCCGAAGAGGTCGGCGCGGCATATGACTTCACCGTCTGTCCAGGGACTTTCCATTGGATCTCGGACAGCGTTCCGCCGGGCGGCTGCACCACTTTCACGCGCAGCTGCGCGTGTTTTCCGATCACGATCTGCGTCGTCGCGCCGGACAGCTTGGCGCCGCTTACGGCATCGTCGATCTCGATCAGCGGCGTGGGCGATGGCGTCGGAGTCGGTACACTGACAGTGCAATCGGACTTGGAACGGGCGTTGCCGTTCGTGGATCGTCTCGCGCCTGCGGACGTGCAGATCGGCGGCGTCGAAACCGAGGGGCTCGGTGTCGGCGAGGGCGATTCGGAACACGCCGGATCCGCCTGGCAAGCGCAGTACGCCGGATCGACGTCGCAAATCGTCACGACGATGTGCTTGCCGCGGCTCTTGTCGTCAGGTGTTGTCGGCCCGGACGGCGGAACGACGCCCGTGGTGTGGTTTCCGCACGCCGTGAACGCGGCGACAACGAGAATCGCTGACGCCGTCAAACGCGCCGCAATGCCGAGATGCCTCATGCTGTTGGGTCCCTCCCGTGGTCCCTACACAAGTCCCTTGGAGCGAGCATGGTAACTAGGACAGCGAGCAGGCGTCAAGGGGAAAGGCGCTGGAACGCACATTGTCGAGTGACATCGCCCACGGAAGCCCACCGTCATGCCCTCCGGTTCCGGGAGGACGAGCCCGACGGGGACGGGCCGTTCGTGCTCCCCGGCGAATGAACGGCCCTCGGTGCACGACGACGACCGAATCCTGGGGGCTGACGCGATGCGCGGTATGTCGCGGCCCGGCTGGGACGAGTACTTCATGGAGATCGCGCGGACCGTTGCGACGCGCGCGACCTGTCCGCGGGCCAGCGTCGGGGCCGTGCTCACCCGGGAGCGGCGCATCCTGACGACCGGGTACAACGGCGCGCCCCGCGGGGTCTCGCACTGCACCGACGCCGGCTGCATCATGGTGGACGGGCACTGTCTGCGGGCCACCCATGCCGAGGCCAACGCCATCGTCCAGGGGGCGTTGCACGGCGTCTCGCTCCAGGGCGCCACCGCGTACTGCACCCACCAGCCGTGCTCGGGGTGCACGAAGCTGCTCATCAGCGCCGGGGTCGAGCGGATCGTCTATCGCGACGCCTATCCCGATCCGGTCGCTTCGATGCTGCTCGACGAGGCGCAGGTCGCGCTCGAGCAGTTCACTGTCGATCCGCTGCGGACGCTGACGTGAACCCGCTGATCGTGCTCGCCGTAGCGCTCATCGCGTGCGCGACGGCGCTGTTCACCACGCCGTACGTCCGGCGGCTTGCGCTCAACGTGGGGATGCTTGACGCGACCGGCGAGCGGCGCATGCACGACCAGCCCAAGCCGCGCATCGGCGGGATCGCGGTCTATCTCGGTTTCGCGTTCGCGCTGTTCTCCGCGCTCGGCTATCTCATCAAAACCAATCAGTTCGGGCGCATCGGGCAGTCCGGAGCGCTCGCCGACGTCCACGACATGATCGGCCTGATCTTCGGCGGCACGCTTATCCTCATGGTCGGGATCTGGGACGACGTGATGGGCATGTCGCCGCGCGCAAAGCTGCTCGCGCAAACGCTCGTCGCCGGAATCTCGATGCTGTACGGGTTCGTGATCCCGTTCGTATCGAACCCGCTGCACCACGGCCAGCCCATCTTTCTTCCCGGCTGGGTCTCGCTGGCGCTGACGCTTCTGTGGTACCTCGGGATGATGAACGCGATCAACTTCATCGACGGGCTCGACGGGCTGCTGTCGGGCCTCACCATCATATCGGCGACCTCGCTGATCGCGATCGATCTCATGCGCGGCCACGCCGAGATCGCGCTGATCCTCGCCGCGCTGGCAGGCGGCGCGCTCGGGTTTCTGCGCTACAACTGGAATCCCGCGAACATCATCCTCGGCGACTCCGGCGCGCTGTTCATCGGCTACGTGTTCGCCACCGTCTCGATCATCGGCGCGAGCAAGACCGCCTTTGCGATCTCGCTGCTCGTGCCGCTCGTCGTGCTGGCGCTGCCGGTGCTCGACACCGCCGCGGCGATCGTGCGCCGCACGCGCGCCGGCAAGAAAATCTACGAAGCGGACCGCGGGCATTTCCACCACCAGCTCATCTTCCGGTTCGGCCTCAACGTTCGCCAGGCCGTGCTGTTGATCTACGCGGTGTGCATCGCGCTCGGGTTGTTCGCGCTGTATCTCACGAGCGGCTACGCGCCGCTGCGAGGCGCATGAGCGTCGCGCCCCTGCGTGTCATGGCGGTCATGGGGACACGGCCGGACACGATCAAGATGGCGCCGGTCGTGCACGCGCTGCGCGCGGCGCGGCCGGACGTCGAGCCGATCGTGTGCGTCACCGCGCAGCACCGCGAGATGCTCGACGAAGTGCTGCATTTGTTCGGAATCGTCCCGGACATCGACCTCGACATCATGACCAAGACGCAGTCGCTCACCGACATCACCACGCGCGTGCTGGTCGGGATGGAGCGCGCGCTGGAGCAGGCGCGGCCCGACGTCGTGCTCGTGCACGGCGACACCACCACGTCCACCGCGGCAGCGCTCGCCGCGTTCTATCAGAAGATCCCGGTGGGCCACGTCGAGGCCGGTTTGCGCACCTCCACCATCGCCGAGCCGTTCCCGGAAGAAGCGAACCGCCGGCTCACCGGCGTTCTGACGTCGTTCCACTTCGCGCCGACGTCGCGCGCGAAAGCGAACCTGCTCGCCGAGCGCACCGACCACGCGCACGTCGTCGTCACCGGGAATACCGTCATCGACGCGTTCCTCGCCACCGAGCGCCGCGTCCGCCAGAACGGCATCGCGACCCCGTCGCTCGACGGCCTCGACCCCGCCCGGCCGACCCTCTTCGTCACCGCGCACCGGCGCGAGAACCACGGCCTGATGCCGGACATCGCCCGCGCCATCCGGACGATCGCCGCCTTCCCCGAGCGCCCGCAGATCGTCTGGCCGGTCCATCCGTCGCCGCAGGTCCGGCCCGTGGTCCACGAGATCCTCGGCGCGACGCCCGGCGTGCGGCTCGTCGAGCCGCTCAACTACGCTGAGACGGTCGCCGCCGTCGCCGCCTCACGCTTCGTTCTCACCGACTCGGGCGGGCTCCAAGAAGAAGCCCCGACGCTCGGCAAGCCGGTCCTCGTGATGCGGCGCGAGACCGAGCGCCCCGAAGGCCTCGAGGCCGGCACCCTACGCCTGATCGGCGCCGAGTACTCCGACATCGTCGAATGGACGCGCCGCCTGCTCACCGACCAGGCGCTGTACGCGCGGATGGCCCACGCTTCGAACCCGTACGGCGACGGCCGTGCCGCCGAGCGGATCGTCGGCTGGCTGCTTCACATCCTGCGGAACGGCCCGCCGCCCGACGAGTTCGGCTCTTCGACGGCCGCCGCGTGATCCGGCTGCTCGCCGCCGCCGGCGCGTTCACCGGGACGGTCGTGGGCGGCTTCCTGCTCGGATTGCTCCTTGCGCGGGTAACAGGTGCAAGTTGGTGGCCCATCGTGGGGCTGTTCGGCGGCCTCGCCGTAGGAATCGGCGCTGTCGCGGTGGCTCTGCGGCCCTTCTTGAGGTCGAATTGACGCTGAATGCGAGAAACGTCGAGGAGGGCGCACTCTTCGCCGGGCACAATATGGGCGGCGCCGACTCGACGGCCGAGCTGCTGGCATATCATGCCCGCAAACGGCTGATCTCCGTGCGGACGTCCCTCTTCCTCGCTCCGCTCGTCGCTCTCGCGACATGGCGGAATCCGGTAGCCGGCCTCGAGCTGGCGCTGGGCGGGGTGGTCGGGGTCCTGAACATGTTGGCGACGATGCGCGGGAACGAGCGGCTCTTGGAAGGCCACAGCAACCGCGCGATCTTCGCCCTCAACGCTCAAATCCGCATCTTCGCGGTCGGCATCCTACCGGTGGCAGTCGCGATGCGCTTCGGGCAGCTTTCGACGATCGCGCTGTACGTCATCGGCTTCTTCACGCCGCTCGCGCTCTACGCGCTCGCATACCGCAGAACCGTACAAGGACACTAGTGCACGAAGAAATCGGCGCGCATCCGACCTGGAACATTCCGGTCCTCGGGTCCGTCCACGCCGACACCATACTCACGACGTGGGTCGCCATGGCGATCGCGATCGTGTTCTTCTGGTGGCTGGGCAGCTCGTACAAGACGAACCGCGTGCGCAAGACGCAGGCGACGTTCGAGGGGATCATCCAGTTCCTCGCGGACCTCGCCGTCGGTACGCTGGGGCCCAAAGGCGAGCGCTTCGTCCCGATCTTCGTCGGGATCTTCTTGTTCATCTGGATCCTCAACGAGTTCGGCGTGCTCTTCATCAAGGCGCTCGGCCTGCCGTTCGGCGGGTCGCCGACCGCCGATCTGAACACCACCGCCGCGTTCGCGCTCTGCGTGTTCTTCGGGATCCAGTTCCTCGCGATTCGCCAGAGCGGGATCAAGGCGTACGCGCACCTCTTCAAACCGTACTGGTTCCTGTTCCCGATCAACCTCATCGAGGAGATCGCGCGGCCCGTCGTCCTGGCGATGCGCCTCGCGTTCAACATCCTCGCCGGCGAGCTGCTGCTGTTCGTCATCGCGACGATCATCGTCTCGAACGTCACGGTCGGACCGCTGAACATTTCGGTGCTGTCGTCGGTGGCACCGATCGGGATCGAGTTCTTCAACTTCCTGATCGGAACGATCCAGGCGTTCGTCTTCACCCTCCTGAGCATCGTGTATCTGTCCTTGGCCACGTCCGAGGAACACTAATGGCTTCGTGCCTCAACCCCCATCGAAAGGTCAATCGTGAGTGCTGATTCCGTCGTTGCCGCCGTCCTGATCCTCGGCTTCGCCCTGATCGTCGCGGCAGTCGCCCTGGGTTCCGCCGTCGGCGACGGTATCGTCGCGTCGAAAGCGGTCGAGTCGATCGCGCGCCAGCCCGAAGCGCGCGGCAACATCTTCACGTTCTTCTTCCTGGGCGTCGGCATTCTGGAAGCGTTCCCGATCATCGGGCTCGTTCTGGGATTCTATCTGTTCTTCGCCGTCGGCGGCGGCGTCGGACCGCTCGTCAACAAGATCCTCGGCGCCCACTAGAGCCTAGGCGAGACACCTCCGCTACAATGCTGTCGCTCGACGGGACGCTCATCGTCCAGCTCGTGAACTTCATCGTCTTCCTGGCGATCCTCAACGCGATCTTCTTCAAGCCCGTCGGGGCGGCGATCGCGCGGCGCCGGGCGTTCATCGACGGTTTGCGGCACGACATCGAGCAGCTCCACGGTGAAGCCAAGACGCTGCGCGGCCGGGCCGAAGAGCGCCGCGCCGCCGCGCGCCGTGAAGCAGACGAGCTGATCGCGCGCGCGCGCGTCGACGCCGGCAAGGAGTCCGACGTGATCGTGGGCCGGGCGCAGGAGCGCGCGAGCGAGA
>JAXDMB010000206.1:0-11341 GCA_034666325.1 Vulcanimicrobiota bacterium | reverse complement strand
GCTGCAGTAAGGAGCACGACGATGAAACGCCTACTCGCACTCGCTCTCACGACCGGCGTCATGACCGCGTCGTGCTCGGGCGGCGGCATGAGCCATCTCCTTCCCGGCACCGCTGGGCCCGGCGCTGCGGCGAGCGCGCACGGCCGCGTCGCGCAAGACGTGATCGTTGCGCCGGCCGGCTGGGCCGCGACCGCGACGCGCGGCGCCACGATTCCGGGCGGCACCGACCGCGGCGCGCTCGCGCCGACCACGCCGCTGACCGTTCGGGTCGGCCTCAACCTGCACAACGAAGACGGGCTGCGGTCGCTGATCGCCGCGCGCCAAAAGATCTCGCAGGCGCAGTTCGCGTCGCAATACGGACCCACCCCGACCGAAGTGCAGTCGGTCGTGAGCTATCTGCAAGCGCAAGGCTTCACGAACGTGCACCCGAGCACGCAGCTCGTGAGCGCCGACGGCACCGCGGCGCAGGTTTCGAAGGCGTTCAACACGTCGCTGGAGTCGTTCCAGCTCGGCGGCGCGGCCGTCTATGTGAACACGCAGCCGGCGTTCGTTCCGGCGTCGCTCGGCGGCGCGGTGAGCGCGGTGCTCGGCCTTTCGAACGCGGCGAAGATGACGATTCGCCCGAACGCGACGCGGCCGCATGCGTCGTGCTTCCCCGCCGCGGCGCCGACGGGCCAATGCACCCCCGCGTTCGACGCGAAGGACGTGCAGACGTACTATGACGCCGGCTCGACGCCGACCGGCTCCGCCACGACGGTCGCCGTCATGGCCGAGGGTGACGTCAGCGGCACGGTGAGCGATCTGACCTATGCCGAGAACAAGCTCGGGCTGCCCCACGTGCCGGTGACGGTCGTGAAGGTCGGCCTGCCGAGCCCCGACACGGCGGGCGTGGTCGAATGGGATCTCGACACGCAAAGCTCGACCGGCATCGCGCAGAACGTCCAGGCGCTCTACATCTACGCGACGACGTCGCTCAGTGATTCCGACATCGCGAACGAGTACAGCAAGTGGGTCGGCGACGACGTGGCGCAACTCGGCAACTCGTCGTTCGGCGAGTGCGAGTACTCGGCGTGGCTCGACGGCGCGATGAAGGTCGACGACCATCTCTTCATGCAGGCCGCGGCGCAAGGACAGACGATGTTCGTCTCGACCGGCGACACCGGTGCGTCGTGCGCGCTCGCGCCGACGAACGGCGCGCCGATGTCCGGACCGCCGATGGTGGAATATCCGGCGACGTCGCCGTATGCGGTCGGCGTCGGCGGAACGACCGTCGTGTCGAACGCTTCCGACTCGAGCTACGCAGGCGAAGTCGCGTGGAACGCGGGCGGCGGCGGTCTGAGCCAGTTCGAGAACGCGACGGACTGGGAGAAGCGGTCGCAGATCCTGCCGAGCGGCCCCGCGGTGACCAATCTGCGCGGCTTGCCCGACATCGCGATGGCTGCGGACGCATTCTCCGGCGCGTACAACGTCTACGGGCCGAACATCCCAGGTGTCGGGGACTGCAGCACGGGCTGTGCGATCGGCGGGACGAGCGAGGCGTCGCCGCTCGCGATGGGGGCGTACTCGCGGCTCATGTCGGCGCACGGCAACGCGCTCGGCTTCGCCGCACCGCAGTTCTACAACAACTACGTCGAGCACCAGAACGACGCCACTACGGTGACCGGCCCGCCGCCGACGCAGGCGCTCGGCGGGTTCCACGACATCATCACCGGCGGCAACGGTGCGTACACCGCGCTCCCGGGCTACGACTACACGACCGGTCTCGGGACGATCGACCTCACGGTGATGAACGCGCAGATCGGCACGTAACCTGGGTCGACGCTCGGGTCACCCTGAGCCGATATTCATGTCACCCTGACGGAGTCAGCTGCGGCTGAGCGTATCGAAGGTGAGCCGCGGGCACGACGTTGCCTCGCGGCTCATGCTTCGACAAGCGCAGCATGACGTTTTATGGGCATGTCACGATGGCAAAGCCCATGTCACAGAAGATATTCATCGGCACCAGCGGCTGGACGTACAAGAGCTGGAAGGGCAAGTTCTATCCCGAGCGCATGCCGGTCTACGACGAGACGGGACGCCGGACCGGGACCCGCAGCTTGCCGCAGCGCGAGTGGCTGGCGTACTACGCGGCTCGCTTTCCCACGGTGGAGCTGAACGTGACGACGTACCGGCTGCCCAAGGAGCACGATCTCGCGCGCTGGTCCGCAGTGCCGCCCGGGTTCGTGTACACGGTGAAGCTCAGCCGGCTGATCACGCACCGCAAGCGGCCCGGCGAGCCGCGCGCGTTCGTCGACAACTACATGGCCCGCATCGCGCCGCTCGAGCCGCACATCGCGAACATCCTCGCACAGTTTCCGCCCTTCTTCTCCCGCGACGACGACGCGCTGCGCGGGTTTCTCGACACGCTGCCGTCGCATCACCGCTACGTCGTCGAGTTCCGCCATCCGTCCTGGTACGCGGAGCCGGTCTACGCGCTGCTGCGCGAGCGCGGGATCTCGCTGTGCCTGCACGATCTGCGCGGGAGCGTCGCACCGATCGTCATCACCGGTCCCGTGCTGTACGTGCGCCTCCACGGCCCCGTGCGGGCGTACGCGGGATCGTACCGGCGCGCGCGGCTCGAGCAGTGGGCCGCGACCATTCGCGAGCTCGCGCCGCAGGTCGACGCGACGTTCGTCTACTTCAACAACGACCAGAACGCGTACGCGCCGCGCAACGCCGCGACGCTTCGGGAAATGCTGGGCGTCTGAGCGGGCTAATCGCCGCGATCACCCGACGCTTCGCTTGCAGCTCGCGCGCGCAGCGCCGCGTACGGCTCGTCGAGCCAGCGCGCCGCAAGGCCGTCCGCAGCGACGCCGCCGGATCCCTTGGCACCTCCACGAAATGGTTCCAACGCCTTCACCGACGCTTTCGTGTTTATGCCCGCCACGTCGTTCACGCGCTGCATCTCGTCATCGTCCGGATCAATCCCGAAGAACGGAAGGAGCTGCGAGACGACGGTGTCCGGCAGACCGGCGTAGTCGATGAATCGTGCGCGACCGATCGCCGCGTGGCGCAGCGCGGCGCCGCAGAACGCGGCTACGATCCGCGCGCGGTATTCATCCGCAGGGAGTGCGTGCGCAGCCTCGGCGTCGAGCCCGAGGTACAGCGGATCGAGGTTCCCCGGGAAGGTCTCCACTCCGGCATTGCGTTCCTGCGACTGAAGCACGGCGCGCGGCTCGCGAAACACGAACACCCACGGCACGCCGGGAAACGCGCGCGCGATGAACGGCAGCTCCAGCACGTGCCATGCGTGGAACTTCACGAACAAGCGGTTCTCGCCGGCGCGCGGCTGCGCGAGCGCGCTGAGCATTCCGCGCAGCCAGCCGACGAGCACGTCTTCGTCTTGCGGCCGCCGCATTCGCGGGCGCAGCCGGAGCAGCGCGTCCAGGGGCTGCGGCTCCGACAACACGATCGTCGCGGTCAAGCGCGAAAGCATTTGTGAGATCAGCGTCGAGCCGCACCGTGACATGTGGAATATGAATCCGGTCGGTGCGACGCCCGGAGCGCTCGCACGCATCGCATCCAAGTCGTTCAACCCGGTCTGCCGCCCGAACACTTGGTTGAACGGGTGCTGCATCGCGCGGTCCGCCGTCTGCTCGAAGAACGGATCGGTGAACGGACCATCGACGAGCGCCCAATCGACGAGCGGCGCGCCGCCGCCCGCTCTCACGTAAACGGGCGTCCACGCACTCGGGCCGACAGCGCTCAGCGTATCCACCGCAGCATCCACGCCTGCCGCGCCTGTGAGATCGCGGCATGAAGGTCATCCTCTGCAATCTCGAGTCCCGCTTGCGCGGCAAGCCGAAGCACCTCGTCGTTGAACCTCCCGGGCTCGATGCGCTGCAGCCGTTGCGCGAGGCTTTCATCGCCGTGAACGCGCGCGCGGAGCAGCGCCAGTCCCTCCTTTGACATCGCAGCTAGGATAGGCGCGAAACGCTTCACTCCCTGCCTGCGTATCGGAGGTTCCGGCCTGCCGCGCTTGCGGTACGCTCGTACCGCAAGCACGGACCGGGCGCGCTACGGACTGCCCGTGGGCGCCGGTGACGGTGACGGGACGAACGGCGCGTCGTTGGCCATGCTCCACATGTTCAGCACGCGGATCGATTGCGGGATGTTCGCCGTCTGCGGCTGCTTGTCGTGCGCGACGTAGCCCGGTCCCGGGTTCGCGTTGGGACCTTGCAGCGAGTACGTCGCGACGGAGTGGCAGCTGATGCAGTTCGTCGTGCGCCCGAGATTGGGGACGCTCACGTTCGTCCTGTCTGGTATCACCGGGTTTGCCGCACCGGCCATCGCGTGCGAGGCCGGCGTCGGTGACGCGGGCGCGATCGGCGGATTGCACGGCCCGGGCGTTCCACCCCCGCCGGGCCAGTTGTTGGTGAGGAAGGTGCAGCGGCCGAACCCGCCTTCGAGATACGGGTTGAACGTATAGCGGAAGGCGTTGCCGTCTTGCGTCCACCACGCGGTTCGCGCGTCGAAGTGCGTGAACGGGCCTACCGAGCCGGGCAGACCCCGCGCGAGCATCGGCTGGTACCAGTACGTCTCCCACGTCCACGTGTGCTTGTACTCGGCGGTCGCGACGTGCATCGCGACCAGCGCCTCGACCGCGTGGCGCGTGTCGAACACCACGAGCGGACACGCCGCGGGCGGCGCGCTTGCGCCGAGCGCGTGGAAGCGCGCGCGCTGATGCCGCCGGAAATTCTCGCGCATGTCCTGGATCGAGACGATCGTTTGCGCGTCGGCCGGCAATGTGTAGAAGTCCGACAGCTTCACCACTTTTTCGGGCATTGCTTTGAGAAAGCGGTGGCCCGTGCCGTTGCCGTTCTGGTCGTACGTGTTCGCGCAGTAGCCTTCCGGCTTGGGCGTGTACCGCATGCCGTCGGGAACGACGACGACGATCTTCGTCCACGTGTCGGAGCCGGGCACGGCTACCGACGTGGTCGCACCGGGCGGCACCTCGAGCTTCGGGCCCGCCCACACTTGCAGCACCGTCGGCTTATTCGTCCACAGCAGCTCGTACACGGGCTTGGTCATGATTGCATGGGTGTTAATGGTGTCCGGAATGTCCGTCGTACCGGCGCCGATCAGCGCTTTGAACCGGTTGACGCTCGCGTACGGCAGCGCGAACTGCGCCATCTCGCGGTTGTACTTCACCAGCGAGAACACGTCCGTCGGCTCGAGCGACGAGCTGTGGAAGAACTGCACGGGAATGGTGAGCTTGCGCGTCGCGATTCGCGGCCCGGCCGACAGGGTCCGCGGCGTTCCGTTCGCCGACGCCGGCAGGGGCGACGGCGTGACCTGCGTGGGATCGGAGTTGTTCACCTCGCAATCGCCGCGTCCGGGGCCGTACACGTCGCACGGCGAGTACCACGTGTCGAACGTTGCGAGCGGGATGCCCGCGATCTTCTGATCGGTGCGCCGGGTGAGCCCCGCCCACAGCGCCGCGGCATGGGATTGCGCCGCGGCGTCGTCGTGCGCGGCCGCGATGGCGCTGGCGCGCGGCGCCGGAATGAACACGCCCGGATCGATCGCACGGTACTCGATGGCGGCCGCACCGCTGGGCTGCGCTTGGGCGACGGAAGTCCCGGAATGAACGCCGGCGGCGAGCGCGCCGACCGCGATCGCGAACGCGGCGGCGCCCGCGAGCATGAGGCGTTGTGCGGAGAACGTCAAGGAACACCCCTTCGAAGATCGGATGCTTCAGACGCTAGGCGCTCGGCCAAGCGCTGTCAAGGCCCGCCCGAACCGCTTGCACGCGTGGGGAATCGCCGCAGATCGTGGAAGGCGAATCCATGATCATCCTCCGCTCGGGCGGTCCGCGATTGCGACGGCCGGGTCCCGCGCCACACGGGCGCTGACGCGAACCTGTCTCGCGTCCGTTCACAAGACGCTGCGAAGCGCATCGCGATAGCGTGACATGTGCCGGGCTCGCGCGCAGCGCGATACGCCTCGCTTCGTTGAGTCTGACGCTCGCGAGCTGCGCATCGTCCGCGCAACTATCGGCGGCGGCCGGCTTCGCACCGCGCGCCGCTCCCGTCGCGACCGCCACGCCCGGCGAGCATGCGCGCCCGATCGCGCTCGAGGAAGGCTCCGCGCTCGACGCGGCAGGTGGCGCGACGAAGCCGCGGAGCGACGTCAGCATCCCGGCGGTGACGTCAGGGCGCGTGCCCGATCCGGCAAACGTCGGCGTTTCACGCGGGACGGCGTACCTTCTCCAGGGCGACCGCGTGCGGGCGATCGACCTCGCGTCTGGAGCGACGCGATGGACCAGCGCGCCGGGATTCGGCGCGAACGGCGCACCGGCCGTGGCCGATCGTTTGGTGATCGTCCTTACCGCGAATTCCAACGACACCGTCGCACTTCGGACGCGCGACGGCGGCCGCGCGTACACGTTGCGCGGCGTCTCGGCGTCCGGCATCGTCGACGGCATCCTGTACGCGCGGCACGGCCGCAATTTCGCGGCGTATGACGTGTCAGACGGCAAACGCCTGTGGGAGACACCGGGCGGCGGCGGCGGGCTCTTCGGAAAGCCGGCCGTCATCGGCACGACGCTGCTGCAACTCTTCTTCGACAGCGGCGCCATCACGGTCGGTGACCTCTACGGGTTCGACGTGCGGACCGGGCACGCGCACTGGGTGCGCCGGTCGAACGTCGAGCCGCTCGGCGTGCAGGGGCGCAACCTGTACGTCGACTCGACGTGGTTCCCGTCGCAGCTCGACAACTACGTGCCGCTAACGGTGTCGCGGATCGACACCGCAAGCGGCGACGTTCTGGACACCTACACATATACGCCGGATCCCGATCGGCACGCGCATCCGCCGTCGGTTGAGGGGCCGGGGCGTGCGACGGCGTCCCACGTCACCGGCGGCTTCGTCTACCTGCTGGTGCGTGGAAGCTGGTACCGCTACGCGGCGGACACGGACCCGGCGAGGGCGGACGCCACCCGGCTCGACGGCATCGACGACATCCTGGCATGGTTCGGCAACGGAACGCTGCTCGTCATAGCGCACGACGAGCTCGCCGTCGCGCGCGACACCGGCGGGCGCATCGTGCTGCAGCGCATCGCGGCCGTGCGCGGCTACAGCAAAGCGTTCGCGCGCGGTGACGGCACGCAGTACGTCGTGGACGCGGACACGCTGTTCGCGGTCGCCCCGGACGCAACCGCGGTGCGCCGGTTAGGAGCGGTGCCGTGCGGCGGTGAGGTGGCGGAAATCGTCGCAGCGGACAACGACGTCGCCGTCGTCTGCAGCGGGCGCACGGGCTCGGATCGCATCGTCGCGTTCACGGATCCGCTGGCGCCGGTGCGCGCGCCGGCTTCGCAGGCGCGGCCGCAGGCCGCGCCGCCGGCGCGATTCCTCTCGCGGGTCCGGATCTTCAGCATTCCGCCGCGACCGGACCGGTCTTCACACCAGTGGTGGCTGCATGCCATCACGCCGCTCCCGGACGGAGGAGTCGCGTTCACGCTCGATCCCGGCACGTCCGACGCCGTGTTCGCGATCGGGCGTGCGAACGCGCAAGGCCGCATCGACGTGACGATGCTCGGCACGAGCGACCATGTGATCGTGCCGGACGACGTCGTCGCGGACCGTCACGGCAAGGTGTGGTTCAACGACGCCGGCGCACCGGCCGTCGCTTCGCTCGACCGCAGCGGACGCATCGCCTGGCACGTTCCCGGGGAAGCGCGGGAACTGCCGGCTGCGATTTCGTCCGTGGCACCGTCGCCGGCGGGGATGCGCGGCGGGCCGCCGCGGGCACGACCGCGCGGGCTCGGAGTTCGGCTCGCGATCGGGCCGGACGGCGAGGCATGGTTCGCGCGCACGCATCCAGCGAGGATCATCGCGCGCGTCGACGGGAGCGCGTCGTTTCGAACCCCGGACGACCTGGGCGACATTTTCCGGCTGCGCGGCGATCCGCGCGGCTTTTGGTACACGGCGCGTTCGGGCGCCGGCCAGGTTACGCCCGATGGACGATTCTCACGGCTACCCCTTGCGCCGATGTCGCCCGCAGGCTACCACCAGCGGATCCTCGCGCCCGGCGCTAACCGCACGGTGTGGCTGGCGGCGGGCCCGAACGTCGTCCACGCGAACGACCACGCGATACTCCTGCGAACCACGCTGCCGAACGCAACCGTCGGAGCGACGGCAGCGGTAGCGGGCTGCGACGGCGCACTGTACGTCGCGGAAACCGTCCCACAGATCGCGCGCATAACACCGAACGGCCAAATAGACGAATTCCCGATCGACGTGTTCGGAATCGACGGCATCACGGTCGGAAGCGACTGCCGCCTGTGGTTCGCCGCGGGCTCGAACGCGCCGAAGCAGCAGGTCGGAACGCTGGAGCTGCGACCCCGCCGCGCGTCGGCACGACACGATCAGTCCGCGGAACGGAGCCGGCAGCGCTGAATCGAGCTCCGCGGAGATCGGACGCATGCGAAGCAGATCTTCCGGTACTGCGAGCAAGGCTCCATCACGATGCTCCGGATCTCGGCGAACAATCCCGACGTCTTGCTGCCGGACGCAGCGCGTGTTCGCCGCATTCTCATGACGATCGTCTCAAGCGGCGTCCGGGGATAACGCGACGCTTTCCGCGGCGCTTCGTAGGCGAGTCTTTTCGTCGCAAAGTGACCAGGCGACTTTATCGGTTTATCCCAGAGGTTTGCTAGCCCGTCCTGGTTAATGGAAGGAGCGGCGCGGGCGCGGTGCAGTCAATAGGCCCGTGCTTTGGAGGTTTCCATGCGCAAACTTCTCGCGACGTCGGCCCTTCTCGCCGCCATCATGATTGCGTCGATGCATGCGGCGTCGGCATGCTTCACAGTGCTCTACGGCGGTGATTGTAGCGGAACGTGGGTGGAATATTGCTCTTACAATCAAGACGGTTCGAATTGCTGCTACGTCGCGCACATCGGGCGCTACACGAACGGCAATTGCTGACTTGAGAACCATCGCTGCCGCGGTGTTGCTCACCGCGGTCGCCGCAGCACGTTTCAGGCCGGCCGCGGTACTCGCTGCGACGGCGACGAACCCGCTGCACGCGCTTGCGAAGGGCGAGAAATTCGTGTACTCGCGAATCATCACGTTCCGCGACACGAACGGAATCCAGCACGAACGGTCGGTTATCACGTTGGAAGTACTGGCACTGAACGCTTCGACCGCGACGGTGCGTCAGAGGATCAGCGTGAACGGCGGACCGGAAAAGAGCCGCGAAATTTCGGCCGTCTCCGACGGTCATTGGCTCTATGCCGATCACAATTCGGTCGCCCAGGACTTCGCGACCTGGGACGCGAGCCAGTTCGGCCCGGCTCGCGAGGGCTTGCAGGCTGGACAGACGTGGCAGGTCGACGTACCGAAAAGCGCAATGTTCACCGCTGGTCATGCGACGGTCAAGGTCCTGCAAGTTACCGACAAGCGCATCGTCGTCGAGGCAGATGGAGACAGCGGGCGCCATGATGACAACATTCTCGACAACGACACGCACAAGTACGTACCCGTGTCGGTACGCGGGACGTGGAAGACGCACGCGGCGTACGACGGCGGCATCGTCCAGGAGTTTCACCGTACGGACTCCGTTCACTACAACGTGAACCGAGGCAAGGCGCAAACCGACGATAACGTGGAGGTCGATATCCGGCTCGTCAGCCACAGCATGTCGTAGCAGTTCGGTGAGGTGGCTCAGCAGTAGCGTCTTCGCAGCCGCGGTGCTTTGCGCCGTTCCGGCGACGGCGCTCGCGGCATCGTCCGACGTGGTGGTGATCGTCTTGGACGATGCGACGTCACGGCCGTTGCCGCATGCACGGGTTACGCTTCTCGGCACTGGTCCCGGGGAGGCGAAGACGGACGTTTCCGATCTGCGCGGAACCGTTCGCGTGAGCGGGTTCGCGCCGGGCGCCGTGCGCGCGATCGTCGAAGCGGACGGGTACCCGAAGGCCGAAAGCCGCTTCGACGTACCAGAAGCCAACGGCGTTCCGATGAACGTGATCATCCGGCTGGCAAAGCTCAAGACCATCGGGCGAACATTCGCGCTCGTAACGGCCGGTTCGCAGCGGATCGGTGACGCCGCGCCGCTTCGCCGCATCTCCTCCGACCTGGTCGACGCGCTGTCTCGGCTCGGCGGCGTTTCAGTGTCCGGCGACGGCATGACGTTCGCCGTCGGCCTCGGTGGCCGCGACCCCTCACAGACGTCATACACGCTCGACGGGACGCCCGTCGGGGTAAACGCTGGCCAGCTCGCGATCGACAGCGACCTCCTGCAGGACGCGCAGATCAACGCGGCGCAGGATACCGTCGGCTTCGCGCTGCTTTCGCCAACGAAGGACCCCGTCAGAAAGCTCGAGGCCACGATCGGCGGTTACGGATCGTCGGCGGTGAAATCGTCGCTCCAAGGAACGGCTGGACAGATCGGATATGCGCTGGCGCACGTCGAGCGCGGTGCGGACAGCGTCCTTGACGGGCGGACGTACACCGATCTCAGCGGTGAGCGCTATCGGCATGTCGGCGAAACGGTGCGGATCGGGGACTACGCCAAGCTCGCGGCGCCGATCGGCTATTGGTCGGTCAGCGTCGCGGACGCTATCAGCCGAAGCGCCGGAAACCCGCTACCGGCGTATCTCGCGGGCGACCTTCCAGCCGGCATCGGGCCGGGCGAGCGCAAGACAAGCAACGCTCAGAACTGGATCGCTGTCGCGAACGGGACCGTCCATGGCTATGCGCTGTCGTTCAACGCCTCATCCTGGTCGTACCAGGCTGACGACGACGAGCGCAGCCGCATCCTCGCACTCGCGCGGTCGCCGCTGTATGTCTCGGATTTTACGTCGGGACGCAGCGTCCAGGGTTATCTTTCAGCAACGGCAGGCGACCGGCGGACGATGGAGTTCGTCGGGACGCTGACCTGGACTCGTGCTTCATCGGCGTATGCGGACGTCACGAGCGCCGCGCGAACTTCGGTAGACTCGCTGGAGCGCTCGCTCAAAGCGACGGAGCGCTGGAAGCTCGACGAAGGTCGAAGCCTACTCGCCTCCGGGTCGCTGACGAACGACGGCACCGCGACGTTACCCGCAGTTCATCTCGAAGAGCGGCTGCGGCGGGGCAACGCGTCGCGTACTCTCGCGCTCGACTACGGCCGCAAGCCCGTGCGCTCGGAGTCGCCCGAGAACATTCGGTCACTGCTGGATCCACGCTCAGCGTCGTACGATTGCCAAGGACGGCTCATCACGGCACAAGTACCAGGCGACCTCTCTGCCCAACCGTCGCGCTTCGAGGTTTCCGGTTCGCTGGCAACGCAGTCCCGGCGCGCTCATGCTCAGGTCTCG
>JAXDMB010000205.1:0-3266 GCA_034666325.1 Vulcanimicrobiota bacterium | reverse complement strand
CGACTCGAATTCGCTCGGGGTCAACTCCGCGAGATTGGGGCGGGTATCCAGCGTCCCAAGAACGTCGGTTTCCTCAATGAAGCGTGGATCGACCATGTTGAATTCGATGATCGGTTTCACTGGTTCGAGTTCTTGTGAGTTGGGGCTGATCCTCGCACCCGAATCGCTTGAGGCACGCAACGGGATCGAGACTCGATATTTCGAGGTTTCGTACCTCTTCAGCGGATGCACTGACGCTCAGGAGAGTCGGGCGCGTCGGGCGCCCGGTCGCCGGATCGATCGTATCGACGTATCCGTTCACTACGATGGTCTCGATCGTATCCGCGACATCGGCGAGCGTAATCGCGCGCAGCGTTCTGACGACAATGCCGGCGCAAAGGCGGTTGTAAATCGTTTTCATGCTTGCGGTCGACCGCTTTCTCTCGGCGAACTCATTGCTGCTCTTTATGTATCGCACCGATTCGGCTGCCGGAACGATATCGGCGGTCGGCAGCTGCCGCTCGACAACAAGTCTCTTCGACGACTTCTCATAGACGGCACGTGAAGTGGACTCGATGTCCGAAAGATCGTCCATAGCAAGAGCGATCTCGGCCATAGCTTCGACGCCATCGACCTCGGCGGCTCGGTAGCGCTCCGCGATTTCCTCAAGGGCAGAATTCTGCTCGTCTGCATGCCTGCGGTTCGCCATCAACACGGCATCATGTTCAATCTTGAGCAAGCTCAGTTTCGAGATGCGATCCTTTTCGCGTTGAGCATGCGCTTCACGAGCATTGTCATATCGTGCCGTCGCCTCGTCTCGCGCGCGTTCATAAGCGGATTTCAGAAATGGTATGACGCGCTGAAGGAAGCTTGGCGGCGGCGGAAGGAAATCGTCGAGGTCCGGAGCCGGCTCGGGCAGCGATAGTGCGCCGGCTTGAAAGGCGGGCGTATCCGGGATGACCCGCAACGCCGTCCAATTGACGCGGTAGTCGAGTCCCCGTGATAGACCGAGGATATTCGACAGCTCGTTAGCACGTTCTTGAAGCTGTTCGCTGAAGCTCCGAGCTCGATCGGCATTCTCGCCTTGCGCCTGCGCTTGCCGTTGTTTTACTTGCAGTTGCAGTTGCCGCGTTAGTGCTCGTGCCTGCCGTATCCGAGCTCGCTCAACCGCGGCTGCAGCGGTGGCCAAGCTACGCGTATATCGAGACACCCAGCTCTCCTTATAAGGGAATGTTGCCATGCTTGCGGTGTGGGCGTTCCACGCGTTTGTTCGCGAGCGCGTCCAGGGCGCGTGATACCGCGCGGCGGGTTTCGCTTGCGTTTATCACGTCGTCCACGTAGCCCCGCTGGGCTGCGATGAACGGGTTGGCGAAATGTTCCGTGTACTCCGCGGCCAGCTCCGCCGCTTTCGCGTCGGGATCCGGTGCGTCCGCGATCTCGCGGCGGTTGAGGATCTTCACCGCGCCGCTGCCGCCCATCACCGCGATCTCCGCGGTCGGCCAGGCGAAGTTGAAGTCGGCCCGGATGTGTTTGGACGACATGACGTCGTACGCGCCGCCGTACGCTTTGCGCGTGATCACCGTGATCTTCGGCACCGTCGCTTCGGCGAACGCGTACAGCAGCTTCGCGCCGTGCTTGATGATGCCGCCCCATTCCTGGCTCGTGCCGGGCAAGAATCCCGGTACGTCCACGAACGTCAGCAGCGGCACGTTGAACGCGTCGCAGAAGCGCACGAAGCGCGCCGCCTTGATCGACGCGTTGATGTCCAGCACGCCGGCCAGGAACTTCGGCTGGTTCGCCACCACGCCGACGCTGCGGCCGCCGATGCGCCCGAAGCCGATAACGATGTTCTGCGCCCACAGCGGCTGGATCTCGAAGAAGTCGCCGTCGTCGAGCACGGGCACGATCGCGTCCACGATGTCGTACGGCTTGTTGGGCGAGTCGGGGATCAGCTCGTCGAGTTCCGGAGCGGCCCGCAGCGGGTCGTCATCGGTCGGCACGAGCGGCGGATCGTCGAGGTTGTTCGACGGAATGAACGACAGCAGCCGCCGGCAGTGCTCGTTCATCTCGTCTTCGTCCGCCGCGGTGAGGTGCGCGACGCCGCTCTTTGTCGCGTGCGTGAGCGCGCCGCCGAGCTCCTCGAAGCTGACATCTTCGCCGGTGACCGTCTTGGTGACGTCTGGGCCGGTGATGAACATTTGCGAGATGCCTTCGGTCATCACGGTGAAGTCGGTGATCGCCGGCGAGTACACCGCGCCGCCGGCGCACGGCCCGGCGATCAGGCTGATCTGCGGGATCACGCCGGACGCTTGCACGTTGCGCCAGAAGATCTCCGCATAGCCGCCGAGACTCACGACGCCTTCCTGAATGCGCGCGCCGCCCGAGTCGTTGATGCCGATCATCGGCGACCCAGTGCGCACGGCAAGGTCCATCACCTTGCAGATCTTCTCGGCGAACACTTCGCCGAGCGATCCGCCGAGCACGGTAAAATCTTGCGAGAACAAGAACACTTGCCGCGCGTCGATCGTCGCGTGGCCCGTCACGACGCCGTCACCGAGAAACGAGCGTTCGTCGAGACCGAACGCGGTGGTGCGGTGTACCGCAAAGCGGTCCAGCTCGACGAACGAGCCTGGATCGACGAGCGCTTCGACGCGCTCGCGCGCGGTGCGCTTACCGCGCTCGTGCTGCTTGTCGTTCGCGGGCTCACCGGCCGGGGCGAGTGACTCAGCTCTCATCGCTTCGAGCCGGCGATACGCGAGATCGTGCGGCGATTCAGGTTCGGTGGCGGCCATCACCGTCCGGTTCTGCGCGCGACGACCGTCCCCCGGGCGCTGCGGCACGGTCGCTCGGTTGTCGGCAGGGTTCCCGGGCCGGTGTTACTGGTTCAGCGCGGCGGCAAACCGGTTCGCGGCTGCCTGGAACCCGCCGGCTTCCTCGTCGATCAGCGCAAAGAATTCGTCGTCGAACGTAGAGAGCGCCGGGTCGACACAATAGTCCATGGTCCCGGTGCGGACGCTCATCAAACGTTGCCGCTCCGCACGGTCGCGAGGATAGATCCGACCGAAATGCAACATCGCGCGCTCGAGGACGTTCGCGACACCGACCTGATGGATCGCGCGAAATCCTCGCAATGCCTCGGGCGCAACGATGCCGGTGCTGTTGTGGAAGAACTGGCTGAACCCGCCGTTACAGGTTTCTTGATACGTCCAGTGGGAGGCGAACAGCAGCCCTACCGGCTCGGGGACCGCATGAATGCCTTCGAGATACCGCGCGGGGCCGTCGTAGAC
>JAXDMB010000204.1:0-3712 GCA_034666325.1 Vulcanimicrobiota bacterium | reverse complement strand
CTAACATAATCGCGCTTTCGCGTCAATCGACCGCCGTCGCCGGTTCGAAGCCGTTCGGGCAAGCCGGGGATAAGACCATTTCGGCCCTCTTCGCGTCCGCGGGCTGTGTAACGACGTGGAATGACGAGCGTGCGGTGAAGATGGTTGAGGCGGCGATGCGCGCGCCATATCTGCCAGCACAGACGCCTAGGTGGATGTCGCGCCGGGTTCGCTGCCGTCCCTCGTCCGGGCACCCGGCGGCGCCTGGGAAGAAAGCAACAGCCATTTTGCGAAGAAGCTACCGTACATCATGCGTGCGCGATCCGGGATCGACGTCACATCAGCCGCCGCCCGGCGGCGGTTCTTTCTGTCGCGCGCCCAGCGGCTCAACACGCGCGGATCGGGCAGCGACATGCAAAACCTCATGGAGATGGAGCGGACGCCGAACGGAGCCGCTCGAATGATAGCGGCCATCTTCGGGGACATCCCTGTGTTTCTGATCGGCGCGCTCGCGGCCGCAGCGTATGCGCCGGAACGCTATACAAAAGATGTCGACTATTTTGTTGTCGCCGATCGCTATGGTGAAGCGCAAACTCGTCTTCTGACGGCTGGTTGGAAGCAGACGCGGACGTTGACATTTCCGAATGCCGCGCTCGGCCTCTTCGGGAGCGCCTGGCGAGCACATGACGGCCGACCGGAAATCGACCTGATCACGAGCGAGCAGGAGTGGGCGCGCGAAGCCCTCGCCGCGCCGATTTCGCGCGATACGAAAGGCGAGCGCGTGATTCCGCTTGCCTATCTCATTCTGATGAAGCTCGACTCGGCGCGCGCGATCGATCAGGGAGACCTAGCTCGCATTCTGGGCCGGCTGTCTCCGGAGCAGATGGATGACGTCATCAATATCGTTGTGCGCCACTATCGCGATCCGAGCACTGCGGAGGACTTGCGGCAATATCATGAAATCGGCAAGTGGGAGTACGAGACCGAGTCGACGTCGCATCGAGAATCCGAGTAAGTCGATCCCTGAAGTTCTCGATCGGCACGGCACCTGGTTCGGCGCGCCATTTCTGGGCGTCGGGTCAATCAGGACAACGGGCTGAAGAAAACGGCGGCAACGCCGCCGCCTCCCCCTACCCAGCCGGGCGTTGCGCGGCGGCTACGAGACCTCGCTTTGCACTTGCTGCTGGTTGATCGCCGCTGCGGCCGCCGCTTGATTTTGTATGTCGGCCTCGGTCAAGCCATTTACGCTGGTAGCGGTGTTTGCGGATGACGCCGACCCGCCGCCACCATGGTGATGGTGGTGTCCCGAGTGAGCGGCTTGTGCTTTCTGCACGTCGGCTTGCAGCGTCTGCTGCTGCGCCGGAGTCAATATTGCGTTGATCTGACTCTGGACCGCGGACGGCGCCAGACCTTGGCTCTTCGCATTTTGCAGAATCTGGTCGATTTGCGAGCGCTGTCCCTGGGTGAGATCGAGGTTCGCGAACGGGCCGCCGGATTGCGCTTGCGATTGTGCGTTCTGCTGGCCGGCCTGTAGCGCGGCTTGCTGGTCGGGCGTCAGCACGTGACCGATCTGGCTCTGTACCTGTGACTCACTTAGTCCCTGGCTCTTCGCGTTCTTGAGGATCGCGCGTATCTGCGTGCGCTGGTCCTCGCTCAAGTTCAGGTTGGCGAACGGCCGCAAGCCCGTCGCCGAAGACGGTCCGTCCGGCTGCTGCGAACCGGTGATTCCTTGAACGCCGAAACTCATCGTGTGATCCTTCCGTGCTCGAATCGAGGGGCGTCATTATGCGCCTCTCACTCGCTCCTTCGGTTCGAAGTCTGGGATAGGGCTTGCATATTGCTGGCACAGAAACTCCTTACGAAGCGATCTCAGCATGGTACCAGCAGAGTCCCAGCGTGCTGGTCCCGTACGCCCCGGAGATCAGTCAGGTGCCGGCGAGAGCGGCAGCGATTCCGGAGAGTCGCTTTCCGACATTCGATACGACGCGACCAGCTCGATCGGTCCGACGATGGCGTCGTTGAATGCGTCGAGGTCCTCGGCAGGTATCCATCGCTCTTGATGAGTGCGTGCACCGACCTGCTGTACCGGGTATGCGCTCAAGAACCCGGCGTCCACCGCGAAACGGACGACGTATCCCTCGCCGCTGCTCTTGACGTTCCAGTCGCGGGCGATCTGCGTCGCGTACTCCAGGTTTTCCACTGGATAGAAAATCGGTTGTTCCGGTAGCCGCGGGGGGAAGCGCGTCCAGCCGGAATCGCGTATCAGCTCCAGCTCGCGCGGGCCGACCGGCCGATAGAGCGTTATCGTGTCCGCCATCATGCTGGTGCTTGCGGACGGACGCTGAGCGCGGTCGGCATACCGGCGGCGCGTGCGTCGCCGTAGTGGCGAGTTCCTCTGCCGCCGGTTGGGAAAGTCCGATCGCTGAATTCGCTCTGTGCCATCTTCGGCGGAGTGGATTGCCAAGCCGTAGAACGCCCTTGGCTCATTCGGAACGCGGAGGTTGCGCGAGGACTACAATGGCGAAGCAAACCGGGCGCTGCTCGAAGTGCGGTCATTCGCACGCGTATCATTACTACGCCGACGGCGAGATCGTGTGCAGCCAGTGCATCGAGAACGATCGCATGGCGCCTTGTTCGCCGTCGACGTGACGCGAACGATGTAGACGTGCTCGCGCCGACGAAGCCGCAAGCCGCGTTTCCGACGTTCACCCCGCCTAGGGCGATGAGCGGCCGGTCTTTGCCGTCATGGTCGCGATGAACGAATGCGTTGCCTAGGGCCAATCGTCGAAGCGGTCGATGCCGCGGCCGGAACTCATTTTTCAAAGCGGGTGGGCGGCTCGCGCTGCGCTCTTCTTCGGACGCCCGCCCTTCTTGCCATTCTCGCGTGCGGCTGCGCTCTTTGCGGCTGTCTTTGTCGCGCCGCCCTTGCGTCCGAGTTGTTGCATCCATCGTCGCGTACCGAATATGCCGTCCATCAATCCCCGGACATAGTGCCCCACGTCGATTTGCGGCCAGTACAGTCCGGTTCCGGGACCGGAAATCTCGATTTCTCGGAGCTGATCGACTGACGCACCGGCGAGACCTTCGAGCAAATGACGTGGGAATGCCATTCGCGCCCCGTTCTCAAAGCGAATTGCGACTTCGTCGTTCAGCTCGTCGTAGAACGCTTCGACGACCCTAGGAATTGCATGCACGCGGCCTCGCGCGATCGCATCGTCGATTTGTTCATCCGTGGTCACGACCCGACTCGGTGTTTTAGTCAATGTGCATCGCATCCCAAAGCGTGACGAGGTCGGGAAAACGCCGCGCTCCCGCCGCGAGACTTTGCGAACCTCGGAGCGGTTTGCGCCTTGAACTGCATCGTCGCGGGCTGCCAGGTCGACCGTTTCGTCTCGCTTGAGATCGACGATAACTTCAGGCCCTCCGATACCGCCGATGAATCCGTGGACGTGGCGCGGCTCGTGGTCTTGGGGGAAAGCCATGAACTTGACGCCGCCGTCGTCGAGGCTACCCACCTCGCTCCTCAGTATACCCTAGCACGCTTAGGTTTTCAACCTCCGCCTCGAAAAAGACCCGAAATCGCCGGCGCGCGAGTCACTCTTTCACTTCAGCCTCGGTGCCCCATGAACTGCGGCACTATTACCAGCGTGTCATGCATGTCGTGTTCGCGACCTTACACCGAGGATGGTCAGGCACGCTCGAGACGCAGTGGAGTGCGTCGCATCGACGACGC
>JAXDMB010000203.1:0-3073 GCA_034666325.1 Vulcanimicrobiota bacterium | reverse complement strand
CAGTCGCGGGCGTCGTTCTGCGCCGCCGCCGGTGGACGGCAGTGGATCCGCCATAGACGTAGTATCGCGTTGCGGCCCGGACGATATGCGGGTCCCGGGACCTAAGGCCTATGCTTTGCACCCAAATGCGGCGTGAATCACGTTCGAAGTGTGCAGGTTCGTACGTCGCGAATCGGCCGGCATGGCGATTTCGGCCGATCTCTGCTTTCTGTCCGCGACCGAATCGGTGCGCCGCATCACCGCCAAAGACGTGTCGGCGCTCGAAGTGATGGAGGCCCATCTCGCGCGGATCGAGCGCGTCAACCCGGCCGTGAACGCGATCGTGACGCTGCATGCGGACGAGGCGCTGGCCGGCGCGCGGCGCGCCGACGAAGCGCAGGCGCGGGGCGACGAGCTCGGCCCGCTGCACGGCTTACCGGTTGCGCACAAGGACTCGTTTCTCACGCGCGGGATGCGCACGACGTTCGGCTCGCCGATCTTCAAGGATTTCATACCGGATGAAGACAGCCTCGCCGTCGAGCGCCAGCGGCGTGCGGGTGCGATAACGGTCGGCAAGACGAACATGCCGGAGTTCGCAGCGGGTTCCCAGACGTTCAACGAGGTGTTCGGCGCGACGCGCAATCCGTACGACCTTTCGAAAACGTGCGGCGGAAGCAGCGGCGGCGCGGCGGTCGCGCTGGCGTGCGGAATGGTCGCGCTCGCGGACGGCAGCGACCTCGGCGGCTCGCTGCGCAATCCCGCGAACTTCTGCAACGTCGTGGGCTTGCGACCGTCCATCGGCCGCGTCGCCGACGCGCAGAACGGCTGGAACACGCTCGCGGTCGCCGGACCGATGGCGCGCACCGTGGAAGACGTCGCGCTGTTTCTGAGCGTGCTCGCCGGTGCGGACGCGCGCGATCCCGTCTCGCTGCCGGAAGACGGCGCGCAGTTCCGCGCGCCGCTGGAACGCGATTTCAAAGGCACGCGCGTCGCGTGGAGCGCGGACCTGGGCGGCTTGCCGGTCGAGCCGGCGGTGACCGCAGTACTCGAATCGCAGCGCGGCGTGTTCAACGATATCGGTTGCGAAGTGGAAGAGGCGTCGCCCGATCTGCGCGGTGCGGACGCGGTGTTCCAGACGCAGCGCGGCGTGCTGTTCGTGAACGCGTTCGGCGACCTGCTCGACCAGCATCCGACCTCGTTCAAGGACACGATCGTGTGGAACGTGCAGGTAGGGCGCTCGCTCACCGGCACGCAGGTGGCCGAAGCGGAGAAGCTGCGCGCGCAGATCTTCCTGCGGATGCACGCGTTCATGCAGCGCTACGAGTTTCTGATCGCACCGGTGAACCAAGTGCCGCCGTTCCCGATCGACCAGCCGTACGTCACGGCCATCAACGGCGAGAAGATGGACAATTACCTCGACTGGATGCGCTCGTGCTCGTCGATCACGGTAACAGGCCACCCGGCAATCTCGGTCCCATGCGGCTTCACCCCGGAAGGCCTCCCGGTCGGCGTCCAGATCATCGGCCGCTACCGCGACGAGCGAGGCCTACTGCAGTTCGCACACGCTTTCCAGCAACGCACGCGCACGGGCGAACGAAGACCGCTGATCTGAATGGTGTAGGACTTCGAACGCGCGTTTCGAAATCGCAGTCACAGAACGTCTGGTGTGGGCATGTTACATGTAGCAGTCTGGGAGACTTTGTTTGCCTACGACATACGTTTATGTCGATGAAGCAGGCCGGAGCCGCGTGAACGGTGGCAAGAATCTTCGCCAGCCGTATTTCATCGTGGGAGTGCTGCTGACCAATGATCCTGAGTCGTTGCTAGCAGCCGTAAAGGATGCCCGCGTAACGCACCATTTCGAAGATGAGCTCCATTGGAGCAAGCAGAGCAATCTTCGCGCCCGTGTATACGAGGAAGTCGCGAAGAAAATTCGCAGTACTACGCCGGCGAAGAGCACCTCGCGTACAACCGATTCGTTCGAGCGGCTATCGACGGGTCGTTTCGGTTTTCCAGCATTCGGATCAATCAAGCTCTCGATATCACGATCGATGCCAAGGAACGGTTGCATGAGGACAATTTTCTGTCTTACCTTCAGGATCAGTACGAGCTAACTCGATCCGCTGGTCGGCTTTCCCGTCAGGGGCTCGTTACGGTGCGCGAGGTCGACAGCAAAAAGGACGACCTCATTCAGGTCTGCGACCTCTTGAGCGGCGCGTACCACACGATGCTCACGGGGGCTCATTGCGGTCAGCGAAAGGCTGGCCTGGCGCCGAAGATGTGGCTCCCTTCTCATTGCCGGGCTTGGGTGTTCGACTTCGACAAGGCGCGGAAAAGAAAAAGACCTCGTACTAGGTCTCCCAAAAACGGGAGAGGTTCCGAGGCCAGGACCGAGTATAGCGCCGCTCGCTGATTCAGTCAATAGTACAGCGCACTAGCTTCCGGCGGTGCGCGTCAGCGTGCGCATGCGTGCGAAGTCCACGTACCAGTCCAGTGCTTCCGGCTGCATCATCGCTTCGCGGCTTGCCGCTTTTTCCGGTGGGGTTCCCGCTAGGATGCGGCGCACCGGGATCTCCATCTTTTTGCCGGTCAGCGTGTACGGGATCGCGTCCACACGGTGGATTTCGTCCGGGACGTGGCGCGGGCTGCAATCCGTTCGGAGCTTTGCCACGATGCGGTCGCGCAACGTTTCGTCGAACGTCGTGCCTTCCGCGACGCGCACGAACAGCGGCATGTAGAACGCGCCGCCCGGCAGCTCCAGGCACACGATGAGGCTGTCCGCGATCTCGTCGAGCTGCTCCACCGCGCGGTAGATTTCCGCCGAGCCGATGCGCACGCCGTAGCGGTTGAGCGTCGAGTCGGAGCGGCCGTAGATGTAGCATCCGCCGCGCTGGTTGATCTTGATGAAGTCGCCGTGGCGCCACACGCCGGGGAAGTGCTCGAAGTACGTCTCGCGGTAGCGCGCGTCCCCCGGATCGTTCATGAAGCGCAGCGGCATCGACGGTGACGGGCTCGTCACGACGAGCTCGCCCACCTCGTCGATCACCTCTTCGCCCGCGTCGTTCCAGGCGTGCACGTCCATGCCGAGCAGCCG
>JAXDMB010000202.1:0-13122 GCA_034666325.1 Vulcanimicrobiota bacterium | reverse complement strand
GGCGTTCGCGAGCAGTTCCTGGTACGCGAGACCTTCCTCGAGCACATAGCGGTAGGCGACGTGGGCGCGCTTGCGGTCGCCGTGGACGTGCAGGTGCGTGAACTCCGCGATCGCGTCGGAGGCGCGGCCCGGCGCGAACAGCGGCGGTAGCCGTGACCAGCGGATCGCGTGGACCGCGTGCGCGTGGAGTACCTTCACCAGGTCGTCGGTCGTCCAGAGGGCGACGCGGTGTGTCTGCAGCTCGGCGTCGATCTCCGCGGCGCGCGGAAAGTCCGGGCCGAGCAGCACGGCGTAGTCGCCGGCGACCAGGTCGCGCAGGCGGCCCGCTTCCTGCGCGACGGGGTTGCGCACTTGCTCGTCCGCCGTTGCGGCCGTCTTGCATTCCACGACCACCGTGTAGGCGCGGTCGCCGAGCGGTGCGGTTGCCACGACGTCTGGCTCGCCTTCGCCGCCCATGCGCTTCGCCGTGAAGCCGAGCGCGGTGAACGCTGCGGCGACGTCGCGCTCGAACGGTGCGCCGATGTTCGGGCCGTCGCCGGGCTCGGGCGGGGTGCGGCGGTGCGTGCTCGCTTCGAGGCGCGCGATCAGCGCTTCGATGTTCGGGTTGACCGGCACGGGATCGTCGTGGCCGGCGAAAACGTCGAGCGGCATGTCCAGACGGTAGCGGCCGTCGCGCAGCAGCACGAACTCGGGCTTCTCGCCGCGGTCGCGCTGGCGGTCGAGCAGCGTCTTGATCGCGTTTCGGACGTAGTTCGGAATCGTGGACGGCGCGAGGAGTTTGCTCTCGATGCCGCGCGCGCACAGATCTTCGGCCGAGTAGGCTTTGCCGTCGGCCAGCAGCGTGCGCACCGCCGCCAGCACCGCGCCGTGGCCTCCGCCCCGTACGGTCGCTCTTGGTTCCGTCATGCTATCCTTATCGGATGTGGGAACAAGTTGGGCTAGGTACTTGTTTCGTCCCACGGATGCTCGACGCTAACAATACCATTTCGCGCACAGAACGCCGCGATCGCCGACGGGCTAGCTGGTATCTGAAATGAAGTTTCAAAGCGAAAAGCCCACTTGCGCGGGCTTTTCATTGGTTTGGGCCACGACCCGTGGCCCCTTGCCCGACAAGCGGGAGACTTCGGTATCATATCGTTCTCTAGGACGCCTGTCAAGAACAAAATGGTAATTCAGAAGTCCAACTAGCGTCGGACGAGCGAGACTCCGATGCTTGCCGCCGCCGCTCGTCTTGCACCCACAAGATCCTGCGCGGTCAAACAACGTGCGGTCGCTATATTGGCACGATAGAAAGGACTGAGGCGCTTCACGGACACGTGTCGCACCATGTTGCCCTTGACCCAAATCTTCTTGGTCTTATGCAAGAACGGATACTGCGCAACCAACTGATAGTGGTACGGTTCGCATATTGCCGGCGGCTGCGTGCTCAATGGTACGACGACGATTGTGTCTTGAACGCGGCTCCGATTACGAGGCGACAGAACGACGACCCGCCGCTTCTTCGTCATCTCCGGCGGGTGAAATTGGGTCGAAAATGGTGCTTCGAAGTTACACCATAGCACTTCGCCCGGGGCAGGCGAAAACAGAAGCGCCATCCATTTAGTATCATGCCACAGTGCGCCATGTGGTTGGCACAATATATAAACTCCGAACTCGTGTCAGCACGTGTATCATTACCCGCCACCAGCGCCGAACGTTCCGCTGATGAACTCGCGTGCGCCGGCTTGCAGGACGCCGGCGGCGCCGCGGTCCAGCGCGGCGAGGATCGCTCCGGGCGGTCGGACGACGGCGGCACCATCAGCGGCAGACCGGCCGCGTCCGCCGCGATGAACGCGCCGTGTTCGATCAGCGTTCAGTGGAATCAGACGCGGCCGCACAGCTCGGCCAGTCGCGGCGATGCGAACGGGAGTCCGACGCCCGCTGCGACGCCGCTTCGCATGCGTTCGCGCAGGCTGACGATGGGCTGTGAACGATTCATTGCACCGCTCGCTACGCCACGAAAGTTGAGGAGCTTTCGTCGACCGGAACCTTGAAGAGGCGCCGCATGAGAGCATGGCTCACTAGCGCATTGGCAGGCTGCATTCTTCTGTTACTGCGTCTTCAAGGTACTGGCGCTGCGGCGGCGCCCGGAAACGCCGGTATGCCGCTCGCTGCGCGACTCATCGATGCCGGCCGGCCGATCGACGTCGTTTCGCCCGCTGGCCTCGCGAGTACCCTCTGCAGCCTCGCGCCGGTTACCAGCGAGAGCGCCGCCCGCCAAATCATCGCCGCGACCGGGATCGTGTGCCCGCATTTTCGCGGATATGTTCCGACCGCGATCTGGCTGCGCCAAGGTGCAGCGTACGATCCCGGTGCCTTGGGTGACTTGCGAAGGCATGCCGCCGTCGTCCAAGGGCGGCCGCCTTTCAATGCCGCTATCGCGGAGTGGACGCAGCGCCGGGGCGGTGTGCCGGTGCGCATCGATGTGCCGGTCAAGTTCGCCGCTGTCAGCGCGCTCGTCTACTCCCGGCCGTGGGAGTTCGCCGTTCCTCGCTTGCAATCGCGGCGGCGGACGTTCCATGGGCGCGATCGCGCCTCGACGGTCACCTTCATCGCGGGCGTCGGAGCGCGCGTGCAGCGCGACGACAGCTGCGAGCGCACGAGCATTCCGCTCGAGTACGGCGGGACTTTGCGCTTGGCGAAGGTGATGCAGCGGCCGTCCGTTACGGCGCTGTCGTGCCTGGCACGCCCGTATACCGGGAGCGCAGTCGTCTACGCTCGCTACGCGATGCCGCGCATACGGGCGAGCGGGCAGCGGGATCTGAGCGACCGCCTGAAGCGGCTCGGCGTGGCTGATATCTTCACGCGGTCGAAGGAGCCGTTTCGCAGATTGCAGCGCGATCTCGCGCTCGACGCCGTGCTGCAGGCAACCGAAGTTCAGGTCGATGAAACGGGCGTCGGCATCCGGGCTACGACCGCGGCCTACACGCTGCTTGGACTACCGCCGTCGAAGGCGCGTATCGTTTACGACGTACCGTTCGTGTTCCAGGTTGTCGACGGCAACGGAACGCCCGTCGCGTTGGGAATGGTGAATGACCTCTAGGTCGCGCTTGCTCCCAGGCTCACCGCGCGCAGCTCGACACGATGGAAAGTGCGCCGCGGGTGTACGCGTGATTCGTGAGCCGGGAACGAGCACAGCAGAAACACGCGCAAATGGATGCGTTCGCGGGCCAGCGTCCGCGCACTGCAAGCGCCACGGTAGACATGGCCGTTTTGGCTTCGTTTCTCTCGCTGACCGGGAGCGGCCGTCGATGGAGTAGTTCGCCTGCTTGGTGGTGCGTCGCGCCGGACTGCGCGTCGACGCGGCCGCTCGTCAACCGCCGAGGCGAACGGGTCTACGCGCCGCTCTTAGCGTACGTCGCGTCGATGCATCACGATCATCACGACCGGTATGACCGGCACGGTGCCAAGCAGCCGGAGCGCTTCGATCCGGCGCGCGCTGCCGTTCTCGACGACCCGGCGCGGTTTGCGTACGTCTCGCCCGACGTGCTGCTTGCGGAGCTCGCGCCTGCGGCGTCGGCGACGCTGGTCGACTTCGGGGCAGGCACGGGTTTGTACGCGATCACGCTGGCGCAGCGGCGGCCCGATCTGCGAATCGTCGCGCTTGACGAACAGCCCGCGATGCTCGAACGTCTGCGAATCGCGGTCGTCCGTGCCGGCGCCACGAATGTCGAGGTGGTCGATCCCTCGGGGCTGGAAAGCTTCCGTGGCCGTGCGGATGGTGTGCTCGCGCTCAACGTGTTGCACGAGCTCGGCGATGCGGCGCTGGACGACTTGCGATCGCTGCTCGCGCCCCGTGGTGTGGCGCTGTTCGTGGATTGGAACGCGGATGTCGAACGGCCCGTCGGTCCGCCGCGCGATCACGTCTACGCCGTCGACGACGCCCTGCAGCGGCTCGAACGCGCGCGCTTCAACGTTGAGATGCGCGCGGCATTACCGTATCACTTCGCACTCGCGGCGCGGCTCGGCTGACGAGCATGAGCGGCGGTCTCGCTTGCGCCAGAATGGCGAGATCGCGCTCGACATGGACGAAGCGTTTGCCGCCGGGTATGTTGGGGCGCGGAGGCGTCATAGGCTTCTGATTCAGCGCCGGTCACACAAGTAACCCGCACAACAGTGGAACGTACTGGCAGATGACAGCCCGGGCTGGGAGACTGGACCTGCACCTTCCATGCTCACCGTAGCCTAGGAGCCCCGTATGCACGTCTCGTTTTCACGAGCGGTCGCCGCGCTCGCGGCGGTCCTCGCGTTCGCCTTGCCCGCCGCCGCGTTCGCAGCGCCCGGCGGGGTTCGCATCATCGTCACGCGCTGGACCCCCACCAATCCCGGCGTGCAGAGCAACGACATCGTGCTCGACCGGCCCGGGCTTCTGAGCGACGCGCTCAACCAGGGCTGGTCGGACGCTCGCAAGCCGGTGTGCGATGCGCTCAAGGCCGAAGCCGGCAAGCCGGACCGGCTCGCCAGCGGCTTCACGCTTTACGACATCGAGTGCACCATGGCCCAGTCCGGCTCGCTCGCGGTGACGGGGCTTTCGGGCAACCGCGTGACCCTCGCTTATACACTTGCGGGCAACAGGTTCAAAGCGACGTCCACGCAGCCGAGCGTCGCGGGGAGCTATGCCGATCCGTGCATGATGCTGTCGTACGACCTCTCCGCGAAGACGACGCTGCACCTCGACACGCTCGCGGTCGACGCGTTCGCCGTGAGCGTCGCGAACGTGAGCCGGCCGGATTCCTGCAACACCGCCGGCGACATCGCAAAGTTCGCCGCGACCACCGTGCACTTTTTCGGCGGGCCCGACTTTCTCGCAATGGCGCAGAGCGCGATCCAGCGCACGCAGAACGTTAGCACCGCGAAGCTGAACGCCGCGGTCGGCTCGTTCGTGCAGCCGCTGCACCAGTACGCCGGGCAGTACGCGACGCAGCAGAGCTGGATCCGGCACGGCGATCTGTACTTCGCGTTCGCGCCTGCGTACACGCCGCAGCCGCTGTCCGCGGCGATCGGCGGCACGATTCGCATGCCGAAATCTGCGTGGCTCGCGGCCGCGCCCGACTGCGCCATGTTCAGCGTCGTCGGCAACGTGCAGACCGGGCCTGCGCCGATCAACGATCCCGAGCATCTTGCTGTGGGAGCGCCGCCGAGCGTCGACGTCGGTACGATCAGTCCCGCCGGCGCCGCTGTTGACGCGGGCGATACGTACGCGTGCGGTTATACCGAACGGCAGCTTCCGGCCGGGGTGCCGGTTGTGTTTCGCGGCGGCGCGCGCGGCAATGCCAAGCCGCAGAGTCACGTCGTGTACGTCGTGAGCCTCAAGCCCGACGGCTGGTCGGGAACCGAGACCGTCACCGGTTTCGCGCAAGGCAAAAACTTCAGGGCGTCGGTCGCTCCGGAGCTCACGGGCTTCAGTGAGAAAGCTGTCACGGCGGTCAAGCTCGATCCCGGCGATCCTGCGAGCCGCTTGGCGGGGCGCGTTACTTCCGTCTCCAATCCGGCCGTGACGACGACCGCGGTTCAGGGGAACGTTCGTGCGAACCCGGCGCAGCGCGTGGCGCTCAATCCGCAGCCGCTGCCGCCCAAGCAGGGCGACACGCTGACGTCAGGCGGGAACGCGCTCTTCGCGCGGGGCGACTTCGCCGGTGCGGCCGCCGCGTTCCAGCGCGCCGTCGACGCGAACGCGACGAACGCGGTCGCGCTGCACAACCTCGCCGTCGCGCACGCACGGCTCGGGCAAACCGATCGCGCGACCACGGAGCTGCGGCGCGCGTCCGATCTTGCGCGCCGGCAGGGCGATCTCACGACCGCGCGCGCGGCGGACAGCGCAGTAGGCGTCATCACGAGTCACTAGCAAGGTGCTTGCAGCGCACCGCGCGGGTGTGTAATGTTGGGGGCGGATGGATGACCGAGCGAGACGATCCCCGACGTGATCCGCGCAGCCCGGCCGGATGTATCGTGGCGTGCGCTTGCGGATCGCGCGGATCGGAAGCGTCCATCGACGCGATGCGAATAATCACGCGCGATTAGGCGGCGAGGCGTGCTGCGTGGACCGGCGTACCCGGCGTGCCATACAGTAGGCATCCGGCGCGCTTATACTTTCAGCATAATGAGTGAGGATGAATTCAAGGCACATACTACGCGGCTCCACGAGGCGTCGGAACTGCTGCGAAGCTGCGGCTGTCTGCTCGACGCCATAGCACGGCGGTACTACATCGTGTATGCGTACGCGGCGCGGGCTGCGGAAAAGCACGGCCTGGAATTTCGGCGCGGTGCATCAGTCGATGAGACGCGACGGCTGACGCATCAGGCACTGCCGGACATCGTGCGAGCATTGTATACCGGGCAGAACAGCGGTTCGGTGCTCGGGAGCGGGCCTAGGCGTGACACGGCCTGGGCGATTGACGGATGCGGACGTTCTGCGCTATGTTAACGCCCTCCAAAAGGACCGGAAATATGCGGACTACGGACTCGGCACTGCTTCCGAGCCGTATGACACCGCGAAATTCGAAGAACGCTTGGCTTGGGCGGACCGGCTGGTCGAGGATTTGAGAACGCTGCTATGATGCTCTACGACGAAGAAACGGAAGTCTCGCAAGATGCCGAGCGGGTGCTCCGGAAAGTGGCGCCTGCGACGGTCTTCTTCATCTCGAAACTCGCTCGCATCGTGGACATCTCACAGCTGGCGATTGGGGACGACGAGGAAGACTTCTTCGTTCCGATTCCCTCGCATGAACTCCATGAAGCTAGCCAACGTGTTGCCGACCTCGAGTACGAGGTCCGTGAGCACTTCGGCGTCGGTATCAGGGTGCTTCCGATCCCGATGAAGGTGTAGCACGACGCTGTTCGACCCAGCGGGCTTCAACCGTTACGCGTTCGCCGTCCACAGAAATCGTGTCGACCAGCGGGTGTCCGCTTCGGCTGTCGCGGCGGTCATGTCCTGAAGTAGTGCGTCTACTCCCGGATACTCCAGCATGACTCCCGCCTGAGGACGTCGGTATCTGCGTCGCGGCGATGAACTCGCGCGCTTCGGATGTGGAAGTAGCGCGGCAGTTCTCGAAGCGCGCAGTCGCTCGGGCAAACGTCCTTGACGGCCGCGACGGCAGCAGCCTTCTTGCCGGCGGATGCCGCGGTGGCGCTCGCTCGTGATCGAGCGGGCGCTCCCGTCTGAAAGGCGCCGCGCGGCGCGCCGGGAATCGTCGCGAGTCTAGGATGGAAGACGTTGCTTTCGGAGAGTTGTTGCGCGAGCTTCGCACGGCTGCGCGCCTCTCGCAGGAAGAGCTGGCCGAGCGCGCGCGTCTGAGTCCTGGCGCCATCAGCGCGCTCGAGCGCGGCGTGCGGCGTGCGCCTCAGCACCAGACCCTCGGGCTCTTGGCTGAGGGTCTTCGCCTTGCGCAGCCCGACCGCGATCGCATCGAGGCGGCGGCTTCCGCAGGGCGGCGTCGCGGTGTTCGTGCGGCGGCCGGCGTTGCCGCGGCGCCGCACAATCTGCCCAACATTCTCACGTCGTTTCACGGGCGCACGCGCGAACTCGCCGAGATCGACCGGCTCACCGAGTCGCGCCGGCTCGTGACGCTGCTCGGGCCCGGCGGCGTCGGCAAGACGCGGCTCGCGCTCGAAGCGGCGCGCGCGCTGCTGCCGGGATCGCGCTTTCCCGACGGCATGTGGTTCGTCGAGCTGGCTCCTTTGAGCGAACCGGATCTCGTCAGCAGCGCCGTCGCGCAGGTCGCGGGCGTGCGTGAACGCGCGCATGAAGCGCTGCTCGACACGCTCGCTGCGGCGCTCGCGACGAAGACGGCGCTGCTGATCCTCGACAACTGCGAGCACCTGGTGGACGAGTGCGCTCGTGTTGCGGAGCGGCTTGCGCGCGATTGTCCCGACTTGGTGATCGTCGCGACGACGCGTGAGGCGTTGCGTGTCGACGGCGAATGTGTCGTGCGCATCGAGCCGCTCGCGTACGAAGCCGAGCGTCAGGCGAATCCCGCGCTCGACCTGTTCGTGGATCGGCTGGTCGATGCCGATTTCGTGCGCTTCTCCTCGCTGTCGGATGCCGATCGTGTGCATGCGGCCGCGATCTGCGAGCATCTGGACGGAATTCCGCTGGCATTGGAGCTCGCTGCCGGGCGTGCGCGCGATCTGCCGCTGGCGGAGATCGCCGCCGGGCTCGACGAGCGTTTCACGCTGCTCTCCAGCGGCCGTCGCACCGCCGCGCCGCGGCAGCACACGCTGCGCGGCATGATCGATTGGAGCTTCGCGCTCTTGACGGCGCCCGAGCAAGAGTTGTTCGGGCGGCTCGGGCTCTTTGCCGGAACGTTTACGCCGGAAGCGGCCGCGCGGATCTGCGGCGATCGTCCAGCGCTCGTGCGCGACGGGTTGGCGGCGCTGATCGCCAAGTCGCTCGTGACCGTCGTTGAAGATCGCGAAGGTCGCATGCGGTACCGGCTGCTGGAAACGGTGCGCGCGTACGCGCTCGACCGGCTCGCCGAAGGCGCGGACGGTGATGCGTACGCCGGACGTTTCGCGCGTTTCTTCCTTGCGATCGCGCAGGACGCGGATCACCGGTACGGGCGCATGCCGAACCACGACTTCTTGGCGTGGGTCGAGCCGGAGCTGGACAACTTCCGCGCCGCGCTGGAGTGGACGCTCGGGCGGCGCAACGACGAGCTGCTTGGTGCGGAGCTCGCCGGGGCGCTCGGGTGGGTGTATCGCCAGACGTCGCTGTTCGCGGAAGGTGCGCGGTGGTGCGAGCGCGCGCTCGCGGATTGTGCGGAGCTGTCGCATGCGGTGAGCGGGCGGCTGCACATGGCGCTCAGCTTCTTCTACTTCAACATGGGGCGGATGCAGGGCGCCTTTGACGCGGCTGAACGTGCGACTGAGGCGTACGCCGCGGGCGGGCTTCGCACGGAGCTTGCGTGGGCGCTCACGCAGCAGGGATATTGCTTGTATTTGCTTGGTCGCGCGGCGGAGTCGCGCGCTGCCGTGCTGCGCGCCGTTGAGACCGCCCGCGATCAAGAGGATCCGCTGCGCCTTGCCGGCGCGCTCAACGCGTTTGCGCTTACCATCCCGATCGAGCGCGCAGCGGAGCGCTTTGCGCCGCTCGAAGAAGCGATTCGTTGTTACCGCGCCGCGGGCGATGAAGGCGCGATCGTGCCAACTGCCAATTTGGCGGAGACGCATTACGCGACCGGCAACTACCGGTCGGCGCTCGCCGCCGGACTCGAGGTCGTTGCGATGACGCGGCTCAATCGCGACCGCTCGAACCTTGCCGCCGCGCTGACCAATGTCGCTGCGTACGCGCTCACGCTCGATGACGTCGAGCAGGCCGATGCGGCGGCGCGCGAGGCGATCGGGCTCGTGCGCGACATCGGCAAGACGCTCAACACGATGTGCGCGCTGCAGCACCTCGGCAGCGTGGCTGCGCGCCGGGGCGATCATGTGCGCGCCGCGCGGCTGGCGGGCGCGTCCAATCGGTTGTACGGCGATTTCGGGCTCGCGCGCGAATTCACCGAGCAGTCGCTCTACGACCGCACGCTCGCGGAGATTCGCGGCGAGCTCGGTGAAGCGGCATTGCAGCGGCATCTGGACGACGGCGCCGCGCTGCCGCTCGAGGCTGCCGTCGCCGAAGCACTTTTGCCGTAGCGAAGCTGCTGTAGCGGGAAGCGCTGCTGCCGGGATTAGACCTGCTTGTATCCGCTTGGGATCGCGAACGCCGAAGCGTCCGCCGTGGTGCGCTCTTGCAGGTTGCCGCGTTCGATCACGATCGTGTAGCGGTCGTTGCCTGTCGACGTCTTCTTCTCGATCGTGTTCGCCTGGTAGAGCACGAGGCGGTCGGCGGGGACGTTCGAGCCCGCGTGTTTCACGCTGCTCTTGGGATCGCAGCCGCTCGCGTCCGGCGTTTGCGCCAGCGGTGACGCGTTCGCTGCTTCGGCGCCGATGCGGTAGCCCGAGAAGTACTCCACGCGCGTCGAGACGATCGTCGCGTCGGGGCACGTTCCCGTGGCGCCCGCCACGACGTTCATCGTCGAGCGCGTGCGAAAGCCGGCGGTCGGAATGCCGTCGAGCGTCGCCGTTCCGAGCTGTTCGACGCGGTCGTCAATCGCCGCGGTGCCGCCCGTGCCGCTCGGTGCGGCGCCCGCCCGCGCAGTACCGCCGTAGTTCACCGCGTGAACCGTCTGGGAGCCGGCATCGATGATGTACGTCTTGCCGATGTCCGGTTTGATGATGAGCGACATCTTGCTGTTCGGGTCGTCGATGCGCACCCAGCCGTTCGCCGCGACGGTGTAGTGGCGGATCGCGCCCTTCGCGTACGGCGCGAGTTGAACGGGCGGCGCTGATTGTGCGGGCGGGTTGCGGTTGCCGAAATGCGACTTGTACTCGCTCTGCGCGCTCAGGAAGTCTTGCAGCATCACGGCGCCCGTCGGGCTGACGCGCGGCAGCACGTACGTTTGCACGAGCGTGTCGAAGCGGCGTCCGCCCGCCATTCCCATCGCGGTGGTGAGCGGTGCGAGACGCGTGACGCCTTCGGCGATGCCGAGCGCGCGGCCCAGCTCGCCGCTCGCGCCGATCACGCTGCTCGCGCTCCCGAGCACGGTGCTCGCGGTGGTGAGCGCGCCGAAGATCGTGCTCGTCTTGCGCGGCGCTTCGGTCGCGGCTGCGGCCGGCGCGGGCGCTTGCGCGGTGACGAGGCCTGCGTCCTGGCGGAACGATCCCGGCTGCGGGACGGCTTCGGTGGTGAAGACGTGATCGATCTCGTCGAACTCGAGCGCGCCCGGTCCGGCGGCTTGCACCGGCGCGGCGAAGCCGCCGCCCGCGGTGGCGAGGACGAGTGCGAGCAGTGCGGTCCGGATACGTGCGCGGCGAATGGCAACTCTCCCTCGGCGGCGGTTCGGCTTTTGCGAGCCGGTGATCGCATTCTGGTACCGTCGCGGTGCGGTTTCCAGCGCGCAGCGTAGTTGTGCGGGTTAGTTGTGCGGGTCGCTCTGGAGGCGCAGTGCGCGGCGTGCGACGGTTGTCACCGTGACCGAACGCGTTCGAGGAGGGACTTCATGACCCGCATACCGCCGATCGTTTTCATCAGCGGTGTGGCCGCGCCGCTCGCCGCGGTGGCGCTTACGCTTGCGCTCGGGCCTTCCGCAGCGGAGGCCGCAGCGATCGGCGTGATGATCGGCTACGGTGCGACGCCCTACACCGTGTCCGCGACGTGCAATCTGTCGCAGCCGATCGTGGAACTCAACGTCGTGGTGCAGAACCGCGGGAACCTCCCGAGCGCCGCGCAGTCGCTCGAGGCCGTGGATCAAAGCGGGGTGCTGCGCGGCACCGCGCCGCTGCCGCCGCTGGCGCCGGGGGGCGCGCCGTACGCGGTCTCGATTCCGATGGTGTCGCCCGGTAAGAATCCGGCGGCGATCGGCGGCCCGCACACCGTCATGGTGTCCGCCGGCGAGCGCCGCTCGCAGCCGCTGCTCGTGCAAATCCCGCCCGCGCTTTGCGCCGCCCCGCCGTCGCCCGCTCCGCCGGCTGCTCCGACCGTCGCGCCCGCTGCGAAGTCGGCGCCGGTTGCCGGCGGCACGCCCGCGCCGGGGACGATCTCTGCCATCCAGCGCACGCAACCGCGCATCGTCGTCGCAACGCCTGCGCCGAAACCCGTGCTCGTGCAAAACGCGTCGAATCAGCGGGCCGCCGTACTCGCCGCGTCGCTCGCGGTCGGTGTGCCGAACAATTTGCACGCCGCGAACGGCGCGCCCGACTGCGCGGTTCATGTGGGCCTGCTCGGCGCGCTCGTGTGTCCCGACATGGTGAAGAACGGCGGGCTGCTGCTGGTGTGGGATTGGCAAGCCGGACCGGGTCCCGGCGCGATCGACGGCTATCGCGTTTATCGCGTCGACGGCGGCCTGAAGCAGCTCGTCGACACCGTCCACAACAAGCAGAGCCAGACGCTGTCGAACGTCCCCAAGCCGTCCGGCGGTTATGTCGGCAAATGCTATGCGGCGACGGCGTTCGCGGGGGCGCGCGAGTCCGCGCTCAGCCAGCCGTTCTGCACCGCGAACGGCGCCGTGGCGACGACGACGCGGTTGCCGCTGTTCCGAGTGCGCTCGTCGGCGAAGCAGCGCGACAACACCATGTTCAAATCCGATCCCAACAGCGGCTTGATCGTCGGCTTCGACTATTCGAAAGAAGAGCATCTGCTCGGGGACGACTACCACAACTACATCTACCGCATCGCCGTCGGGTTCGACGTGTCGCCGTTGTTCAACCGGCGGCTCGTCGCCGCGAAGCTGCACCTGCCGGTGGTTACCACCGCCGGATCGTACGGGAACCATGCCTGCGCGACCGATGTCGGCACGGGCACGGGGGCCTGGTGGCAGAACCACGACTGGCTCGAAGGCGACTTCCATTACAACATCGCCCCGACCGACATGAGCCCGGAGATCACCGCGGACGTGACGCGCATCGTCGCACCGTGGCTGAGCGGGGAGCCGAACTACGGGTTCGTGGTGAAGAATGAAGACGAAAACTTGGGCGCGTTCATCAACAAGCGATGCATGACGACGTTCAGAGACCCCGTTCTCGAGATCACCTACTACTAGGCGCCGGAGGATACCAATGATCGCTCGACGTGCACTGCTCTGCTCGATGCTGTTAGCTCTCGTGCTCGGCGGAGACGCCGCAACCGCGCTCGCGAAACCGACGCCCGTGCCGGGCGGCGCGAACCAGCTCGCCGGCGTGAGCGGAACGCTCGCGCAAACGCTGTTCAACGGGACGCTGCGTTTGCACGGGATGTCGCTGAAGGATGCGGGGCCGGCCGACAACGTCCGGCCGAACGCGCCCGGGGAGCGCGCGCTGGTGTTCCGCGCAGTCGTGAACAACGGCACGCATCATGAAGATCACGGCTATTTCGACGCGACGCTCGCCGACGCGGACGGAATCACGGTGCTCGGGCGGCCGCTCGACAGCGGGTGGAGTCTCGAGCCCGGCGCTGCGGCGCGCGTGGTGAACGGCTTCTCCGTGCCTGCGGGATTCGTGCCGACGAAGCTGCTGCTGGTGGAAGCTGCGCATCCGAAGACGCGCGCGTTCCGCATCACGCTCAAGCCGGGA
>JAXDMB010000201.1:0-17783 GCA_034666325.1 Vulcanimicrobiota bacterium | reverse complement strand
GCTCGCGATCGCGGCTACGATCGTCATCGCCGCGCGCGCCGCGCTGGGCCCGCGCGATGCGACCCTGCTCGCGATCGCCGCGCTGCCGCTCGCCGTGCCGTTCTTCCACGAGCACGACTTCGTGCTGCAGCTCGTGCCGCTGTACGTGCTCGCGGTGCGGTCGCGCGGGACGGCGCGCACGCTGGCCGCCGTCGCGACGGTGCTGATCTGCGTGGACTGGCTCGGCTTCGCGCAGCGCCCGGCGGCCGCCGCGCAGATTCTCACGCTGGGCCTGTGCGTCGCGTGCGCATGGGCCGTGCTCGGCCCGGGTGCGCGCGTCACGCGCGCGGATGTGCTGCCGTTCGCCGCGGCGCTGGTGCTCGCGTGCGTCGCGATCCCGCTCGGCCGCGCGCATCCCGCACCGACGTGGCCCGACGCGCTGCCCGCCGGTTACCACGCACCGGTTGATGCGGACGCGAGCGCGGTATGGGCGGACGAGCAGCGCGCGGCCGGCCTGGACGAACGGCAAACCGCATGGGGCGCGCTGCGCGCGCTGCCGCTGGCAGGCTGCATCGTGCTCGGCGGCGCGATCGTCCTGTTCGGACGCCGCCGCGCGGACGTCTCGGCTTCCGCCTAGATATCGGCGTTGAGGATATCGTCGAACGGCGTGGTGTTGTTGGGATGGAAGTTCGTCAGGTCTTTGTTGTACACGTGCACGTCTTCGGTGACGAGCAGCACCACGTAGGGCACGTCGTCCTCGACGATCTTGAGCGCGTCCCCGATGATCTTCTTGCGCTTGCCCTCGTCGTACGCCGCTTTTTCTTGCTGGAGCAGCGCCTGCAGCTTCGGGTCGCACAGCCGCGTGACGTTTTGGCCGTTGGGCGGCATCAAGTCGCACGCGTTGTACGGATTGAGGTCGGCGTCCGGCGTCACTTGCCAGCCGAACGCGGTCACGTCGAACTTGCCGCCGTAGAGAATTCCCGTGCCCAGCTGGAAGAACAACGCCGAGTTGTAGTGCTTCACGTCGAGGCCGACGCCGATGTCCTTCCACGCGCTCCGCATCAGCTCGATCCGCGAGTCGGCGTCGGGGCTGCCGGTGATGGCAGCAAAGTCGAGCATCAACCGGACGCCGTTCTTCGCGCGAATGCCGTCGGCTCCGCGCGTCCACCCCGCTTCGTCGAGAATCTGATTCGCCTTGGTGATGTCGAACGGCGTGAGCGGCGGCGGGCTGCTGAAGAACGGGCTCGCAGGGCTCAGCGGCGTCTCTTGCAGGATGCCGACACCGTGGCTGATCTTCTGCATCATCGCCGGGCGGTCCAGCGCGAGGCGCAGCGCCGCGCGCACCGCTTTCTCCTTGAGCGCGGGATGCGCCGTGTTGAAGTCGACGTGCTGGTACACCATCGACGGCCCGCGGAAGTGCGCGACGGTGGGAAACGCCGTGGCGCGGCCGACAAACGCCGCCGGGACGAACGTCCACATGTCGAGCTCACCGGTCTGCAGCTGCGTGAGCAGCGTGTTGCGGTCCGGCACGATCTTGAACACGACCTTCTTGATCTTGGGCTGCCCGCGCCAGTAGTACGGGTTTGCCTCCATCGTGACGTGGTCGCCGCGCACCCACTCGGTGTAGCGGAACGGTCCGATTCCAACCGGCTTCGCGTTGTACGGCGCATTGTTGATGTTCGGGAGCGAGCCAAGGATGTGTTTCGGTAAGATCGCCGGGTTCGCGCCCGCGCTTCCGAAGAACGTCGGCAGATAACCGGAGTACGGCTTCTTGAGGTGGTACACCACCGTGAACTTGTCGGGCTCGTCGATCTTGGTGATGAGATTCCAGCCGTCGCGCCCGACCTCGTTGTTGGCGGGGTTGTTCACCGCGTTGGTGGACCACACGACGTCGTCCGCGTCGAACGGCACGCCGTCCGACCATTTCACGCCGTGCCGCAGATGCCACGTGATCGTGCGGCCGTCCGCGCTGATCCCGCCGTTCTTCTCCGTCGGCACCTCGGTCGCGAGCTCCGGCACCGGCCGGTTGTCGGGACCGTAACGCACGAAGTACGCCATCGTCAGCTGGGAGAGGTTGCCCAGCGTGATGGCCGTCGCGAGGTGCGGGTTGAGCGTGTCGAAATCTTGCGTGTCGCCGATGCGCAGCGTGTGCGGCACCGTGCGCGCGTTCTGCGCCGCCGGCCCGCCGGACGTCGCCGCGACGTTGCCCGTCTTCGTGCACGCGGCGAGCAGCAGTGCGGCAAGTGCCGCCGCAAGGACGTTCTTCACGGGTCGCCTCCTCATCGTTCTCACACGTCCGCCTGCATGAAGTCGTCGAACGGCGTCGTCGCGTTGGGTTGCCAGCCGGTCAGCGCGCTGGTGTACGCGTGAATGTTGTCCTGGATGAACAGCACGTAGTACGGCACGAGCTCCGAGATGCGTTTCACGCCCGCCGTCACGGCGGCCGTGCGCGGCGCTTCGTCGTACGCCGCGCTCTCGCGCGTCAGGATCGCTTCGAGCTGCGGGTCGCACAGCCGGGTGACGTTCTGGCCCTTGGGCGGCATTTGGCCGCACCCGTTCGTCGTGCGCAGATCGGCGTCCGGCGTCTGGCCCCAGCCGTACGTCATCACGTCCCACTTGCCGCCGTACAGGATTCCGCCTTGCTCGATCGGCCCGAAGATCAGCGCCTGGCTGTAGTGGCGCACGGTGAACGTTATCCCGAGCTGCTCCCAGTTCGCGCGCAGCAGCTCGACGCGCTGGTCGATGTCCGGCGAGCCGGAGCCGACCGCGAAGTCGAGCGCGAGCCGCACGCCGTTCTTCGCGCGAACGCCGTCGGCGCCGCGCTTCCAGCCCGCCGCGTCGAGGATGCGGTTCGCCTGCGCGAGGTCGAACGGCACGAGCGGAACCGGCTTGAAGAACGGGCTCGCGGGCGTGATCTGGTTCTCCTGGACGCTCCCGAGGCCGTGGTTGAGCTTCTGCTGGATCGCGCGGCGGTCGGTGGCGAGCCGCATCGCGGCGCGCACAACCGGGTCGCTCATCACGCGGTGCGACGTGTTCATGTCGACGTGCGTGTAGATGTAGCCCGGCATCTTGCTCACGGTGACGCCGGGAAGCGCGGCGACGCGCTCGTAGTACGGCGGCGTGACGAACGGCCACAGATCCACCTCGCCGGTCTGCAGCTGCGTGAGCAGCGTGTTGCGGTCGGGGATGAACTTGTAGACGATCTTCTTGATCTTCGGCTGCCCGCGCCAGTAGTACGGGTTCGCCTCCATCGTGATGTGATCGCCGCGCACCCAGTCGACGTAGCGAAACGGCCCGATGCCGACCGGCTTCGCGTTGTACGGCGCGTTGTTGATGTTCGGCAGCGACGCGAGGATGTGCTTGGGAAGGATGCACGGGTTCGCTCCGGCGCTCCCGAAGAACGACGGCAGATAGCCGGAGTACGGTTTCTTGAGATGGTAGACGACGGTGAACTTGTCGGGCTCATCGATCTTGGTGATCAGCTCCCAGCCGTCGCGCCCGATCTCGTTGTTGGCGGGGTTGTTCACCGCGTTGGTGGACCACACGATGTCGTCGCCGTCGAACGGTGCGCCGTCCGACCACTTCACGCCGCGCCGCAGGTGCCACGTGATCCGCAGCCCGTCCTTGCTGATCCCGCCGTTGGCCTGCGTCGGCACGACGGTCGCGAGCTCGGGCACCGGGCGGCTGTCGGGACCGTAGCGCACGAGGTACGCCATCGTGAGGTTCGCGAGGTTGCCCAGCGAGTTCGCGGTGACGAGATGCGGGTTGAGGTTCGCGACGTCCTGGATGTCGCCGATCACGAGCTCGTGCGGAGCGCCGCGATGGTGCGCGCCCGGCTGCTGGCCGTTCGCCGGCGCGGTGAGCAGCAGCGCCGTCAGGACGAGGACGAGCGTTCGTTTCACGATGACAGCACCTTCTAGATGTCGGCGTCGACGAGATCGTCGAACACGGTGACTTGATTCGGCCGGAAGCCGCGCAGGTCGTCGTTGTACGCGAACAAGTCCTCGCGCGCGTCCGTCACGATCGTGGGAACGTCGCGCACCAGCCGTTCCTGGATGAAGCGCATCTCGCGCTTCTGAGCCGCCTCGTCGTACGTCGTGTCGTAGCGTTTGAGCGCGCCGTCGACGCCGCGGTCGCAATAACGCGGGATGTTCGCACCCTTCGGCGGGAAGCGGTCGCACGCGAACTGGTTGGTGAGGTCGGCGTTCGGCCCGAGAATCCAGGCGTACAGCGTGACGTCGAACTTGCCGCCGTAGATGATGCCGCCGCTGGGCGCGGGCGCGAAGTAGATCGGCGACGCGTAGTGCTGGACGCGCAGCGACGCGCCGACCTGCGCCCACGACGCGCGCAGCAACTCGATCACGGCGTCCGTGTCGGGAACGCCCGCGATTCCGGCCACGTCGAAGTCGAGCCGCTCGCCGTTCTTCTCGCGGATGCCGTCGGCGCCGCGCTTCCAGCCAGCGGCGTCGAGCAGCCGGTTCGCGGCCGCGACGTCGTACGGCACGCGCGGCACGCCGGTGTGGAACGGATGGGCCGGCGATATAACGGTCTCCTGCAGGATGCCGATCCCGTGGCGAATCTTCGTAACGATCGTCGCGCGGTCGGTCGCCAGCCGCAGCGCACGGCGCACCTGCACGTCGCGCAGCGCGCCGTGCTCGAGCTCGAAGTCGATGTGGTTGTAGCCGTACGAGCCTTGGCGCACCACGCGCAGCCCCGGAATCTCGCGCACGCGGTCGTAGTACGCCGCCGGCACCGGCAGCCACATGTCGAGCTCGTGCGTGCGCAGTTGCGTGAACACGGTCTCGCGGCTCTGGATCGTCTTGAACACGACGCGCCGCAGCTTCGGCTTGCGCCCGAAGTACAGCGGATCGGGCACGAGCTCCACGCTGTCCGAGCGTTTCCACGACGCGTACTTGAACGGGCCGATGCCCACCGGCAAGCCGTTGTACGGCGCCTGGTTGATCGACGCGAGACCACCGAGCAGATGCTTGGGCAAGATGCACGGCTGCGCGAACGCCGAGCCGAAGAAGTTCACGTAGAAACCGGCGTGCGGCCGCGTGAGGTGCAGCACCACCGTGTACGGATCCGGCGTGTCGACGCGCGACACGAGGTCGAAGCCGACCCGGGTGAGCTCGTTGTTCGCCGCGTTGCGCACGACGCCGACCGAGAACGCGACGTCCGCCGCGGTGAACGGCACGCCGTCCGACCACTTCGCGTCGCGCCGCAGGTGGTACGTGATCGTCTTGCCGTCGGCCGAGATTCCGCCGTTGGAGCGCGCCGGCACCGCGGTCGCGAGCTCCGGCACCGGGCGGTTGCGCTTGTCGTAGCGCACGAGCCACGCCATCGTGAGCGAGCTCATGAACGAGAGCGTGAGCTGCGAGTTCAAGTGCGGGTTGAGCCCCACGATGTCCTCGGCCGTCGCATAGCGCAGCACGTGCGGGATCGTGTAAGGATGGCGCGACGGGTTCGCGTCACCGGCGGCAACGCCGGCCGGCAGCAGCGCCGCGCACGCGGCGAGCGCGAGCGCGGCGGCCGTCGTTCTCAGTAGTGGTACTCCCAGGTGTTCCAGTACGGCGTCAGGATCACCGGCGTCGCGGTGAAGTTCTGCAGCCGCTCGTCGGACCCGATCACGAGCTTGCGGAACCACAGGATGATCGACGGGTCATCCTTCGCGAACTCTTCCTGCACCGTGCGGTAGAGCTCGATGCGGCGCTTTTGGTCGACGGTCGTGTTCGCGTCGTCCATCGCTTTGGTCGCGACGGCGTTTTGCCACACCGGGTAGTTCTGGCCGTGCGGCGGGAGGAAGTGCGCCGAATACACCGCGCTGTTGTCGATGTCGGCCGCGCCCGACCAGGCGTAGATCGCGGTGTCGTACTTGCCGCCGGCCAGCACGCCGTTCGTCGTCTGGTCGAAGAAGCTCACGAGCGGGTAATTTTTCACCTGCGCGTCAGCGCCGATCGTGTGCCAGTACGTCTGTACCTGCTGCTGCACCGCGCGGCCCGTCGTCGACTCGGTCTGCGTCGAGAGCTGGAACGACAGGCGCTGACCGTCCTTGACGCGGATGCCGTCCGGGCCCACCTTCCAGCCGGCCTCGTCGAGCAGCGCCGCGGCCTTCGCGGCGTCGAACGGGTACTTCATGATGTTCGGGTCCTGAGCGTCCGGGAACAGCGTCGGATCGAGGAACGTGTCGCTCAGCTCGCCCAGACCGTGCTGCACCTTGTCGAGCATCGACGCGCGATCGATCGCGTACGTGAGCGCGCGCCGGACGCGCACGTCGGCGAACATCGGGCGCTTGAGGTTGAAGTCGATATGGTCGTACACGTACACGACGGGCGAGATGACCTTCTCGCCGGGCACGTTCTGCAACCGCGAGTACTGCCCGGACGGAATGTTCCAGCCGACGTCGAGCTCGTGCGTCATGACCTGTGTCGCGAGCGTATTGCCGTCGGGAATCACCTTGTAGATCACCTCGGCGATTTTCGGCTTGCCGCGGAAGTACTCGGGGAACGCTTCGAGCCGCACCTGGTTGCCGCGGTCCCACGACACGAAGCGGTACGGGCCGCTGCCGACCGGCGCCGAGTTGAACGGCGCCTTGTTCATGCTGCCCTGGTCGTCGTTGTACTTGTCGATGATGTGCGCCGGAAGGATCGGCGCGTTGCCGTTCACGCTCCAGAGCTGCTGCAAGAACGGCGCGTACACTTTGCTCATGTGCACGACGGCCACGTAGGGATCCGAGCAGTCCAAGTCCTTGATCGAGCTCCACCCGACGGTCGTGTCGATGATGTTCTTGGGGTTGATCATCATCTTCCAGGTGGAGCGCATGTCGTTGCACGTGAGCTCGCCCTGGCCGTCGTGCCACTTGATGCCGTGGCGCAGCTTGTATTTGATGGTGAGGCCGTCTTTGGACACGTCGCCGTTCTCGGTCGTCGGAATCTCGCTGACCGCGTCGGCGACCGGCTTGGCGTGGTCGTCGTAGCGCACCGTGTACGAGAAGATGAACGCGGACAGCTCGAGCGTCGGCGTCGCCGACGCGAACGCCGGGTTGAGCCCCTTGGGATCGCCGGTCGCGCCGATCACGAGCCGGTCGGCGTGCGGCCCCGACGCGCTGCTCGCGCCGCCGCCGCTGGACGACGCGACGGTGTCGCCGACCTTCGTGCACGCGCAAAGAGCGAGCGCGAGCGCGCCCGCCGCGATCATGCGATGAATCATGGGCGCATCGCCTCCGGGTCGATGTCGTGGTGCTTGCAGAACTCGATGTACGCGGCGGGCGCGATCTCCGACGGCTTGATCTCGCTGCGACCGCCCCAGAACACGTTGGTGTAGTCGAACGCGATGCCCGCTTCGCGGAGGTGATCGTCGATCGCCGCTTTGTGCGCGAGCACCGCGTCCTTCTCCGTGCCGTGCGCGACGCCCATCACGTTGACGCCCTTGAACTCCGGACCGCCCTCGCGCCAGTACGCGTGCGTCATGATGTAGTGCCGGCCCACTTCGCGCCCGGCGTCGAGCTCGCGGCCCTCGGGCACCTTCCAGTGGAACAGCGCGTTGTAGCGCGTCACGCTCTGCCCGCCCGCGTCCGCGTTCGGCTTCACGTGCTCGAGGAACGTCGAGAAGCGCCCGATCACGCCTTTCGCGTTGAGCTCGCGGCCAGTGCGCTCGAACTCCGCGAGCGACACGCCCGCTTCCCGCGCGCGCGCGGCCCACACGTCGCGCACGATCTCGTCCGCCGCCAGCTCGCGCTTGATCGCGGTGAGCACGCGCCATTCGAGCGCGCCGAGCGCCACGATGTTCGTGTCCTTCACGTCGGCCGGCGCGTCGGCGCGCGCGCCCGGCTCCATTCCGCGCCGCCGCACGTGGCCGACGCCGAGCGCGAAGAGCTTCTTGGCGGGCATCAGGCGGTGCGCTTGCGCGCCGATCGTGCGCGCCAGAAACGCGGCGTGCTTGTCGATCGAGAATCCTTGCGGAACCTTGAGCGTGGTCCACAGCCGGTAGTTCGAGCCCGGCGTCGCGGCGTCGGTCGTGCGAATCACGACATGGCCCGAGAACGGGTCCTCGCGGAACAGCCACTCGAACGCGTCGTTCAGCCGCTCCTGCGGAACTTGCCACGCGCACAGCGCGCCCGCGGCGAGGTTCGTCGCCATCAGCGTCTGGCGCACGCGGCGAATGGTCCCGGAACGCAGCATCGCGACGATTCGCTCGAGAACCGCCGCGACGGGAACCCCGCTCCGCTCGGCGATCTCGCCGAACGGATCGAGCTGGAACCCCTGGAGGCGATCCTCGCTCACGGCAAGGATCGCCGCATTGACCGGATCGTCGATCCAGACGGGGACCGTTGAAGTCATACGGGCGGGGACTTCACCCGTTGGCGTTCACGCCCTCCGCGAACAGCAGCGCCTGCTCCGCCTGACGGACGGTGTAGACCGACGTGACCTCGTCGGTCAGCGCCTGCGTCAAACCGACCTGCGCGTTGAGCAGCAGCGGAAGCGTCGTCACGCCGGCGCGGTACTGGGCCTGCGTGGCTTGCAGCACCTGCTGCGCTTTGCTGAGCTCCGCGTTCGTCTGGTCGAGCGCCGCGTACGCGGACACGAGGTTGACCAGCGCGGTGCGGACGTTGAGCTGCACGCCCTGCTGCGCGATCTGCAACTGCGCGAGCGCGCGGTCCACTTGGCCTTGCGCCTGCGCGGTCTGCGCGCGCGTCACGCCGCGGTCGTAGAACGGAATCGTGAGCGCGACGCCGATCGAGCTGGCGTTGCGGAACGTGCCGCCGCCCGGATCGGTCGACGCGGTGCCGGCGTTCGCCGTTCCGTTGAGGTTCGGGAAGTTGCCGAGCTTCGCGGCGCGCAGGCTCTCCTGGAGCGATACGACGTTGAGCTGCTGCGCCGTGAGATCGGGCCGCAGCGCGATCGCCCGCGTCACGGCCTGCTGGTACGACGGCGTCGGAAACGCCGGGTTGACCGTGACCGTGCCCGCCGTCGCGCTGAGCGCGGGGACGTCGTCCTTCGGCTGCACCGCGATGTCCGCGTCGAGCCCGAGCGTGTTGGCGAACGTGGCGAGCTGGACTTGCTCGTTGGCCTGCGAGCGAATGACGGCGACGCGCGCCTGTGCCGTAGGAAGCTGCGCCGTCGCGAGATCGGTGCGCGCGGCGGTGCCGGCGCGAATCTGCGCGGTGACGAGGTTCTCCTGAACTTGGTCGAGCGTCACCGTGGTGAGCGCGACCTGCGTCTGGCGCTGCGCCGCGAGCGTGTTGTAGTACGCCGTCGCGACGTTGAACGCGACGGTCTGCAGCTGGCGCTGATACGTCGCTACGGACGCCGATTGCGTCGCGCGCGCGGCGCGGATCTGCGCGGCCACGCGGCCGCCGTCATAGATGAGTTGCTGCACCTGCAGCGAGAGGCTGTTCGAGGTCGTGTTGGGGCTGGTCGTCACGGTGGTGCCGGTGGTGGTACCGGTGCCGGTGCCGGTGGTGGTCGAGGTCGTCGTGCTGGTGGAACCGCCGGGCTGGCGGTGCGAGCGCGTCGTCGACACGTTTCCGGTCACGGCGGGAAAGAGCGCGCTCTGCGCGAGCTCGACCGGCGCGGTCGCGATCGCGACGTCGGCGCGCGCGGACGCGAGGATCGGCGAGCGCGCGTACGCGATCAGCGTCGCCTGCTGCAGCGTGATGATCTGCGGGACGCCCGGCGCGGTGCGCACTTCCGACACGGGCGCCGGCGTGCCGTACGCGGGGTACGGGAGCGGCGCGCGCTGGTCGGCTGGCGCGAGCGTGGGAATAGCGGTCGCGTTGATCGCGCCGGACCCGCCCGACGCGTTGCCGCCCGACGGCGCGCCCGGCGGGGGCGTTCCCGCGCTGCCGGGTAGCGCGCTGGGGCTCTGCGGGCGCGTCGCGGGCGGCGTGGACACGCCGGGGCGCGGGGTCGCGGCGGCCGGCGTGGAGACCGGCGCCGCCGGCGTGATCGGGTTCGTGGGCGTCGTCGGCGTCGTGGGCGTTTGCGCCAGGGTGGGCTGCGCGCCCAAGACGAGCGCCGCCAGCGCGACGCCGGCGAGCGCGCGCGAGGTCAGGGAAGGCGGCATCATTGCGCCCCGCGCGGCGATCCGGCGGCCGGGCCGATCGCGACGGTGCTCTTGTCCTGAAGCGCGTCGGGCCGGGTGGTGATGACGGTGGTTCCAGGCTGCACCTGCGCGCTGCGGATCTCCGTCAGCGTGTCGGTCTGCAGGCCGAGTTGTACCGGCACGACCTTCGCCTGCATCAACTTCACCGGCGGGCCTTGCTGGCCGCCGGCTCCGCTCGCGCCGGCACCGCCTGCGCCCGCGCCGCCCGCGCCACGTTTCCGGCGTCCACCGGCCGCTGCCGTGCCGCCGCCTTGCGCGGCGCCGCTCTGTGCGCCCGCACCGCCCTGTGCAGCGGCTCCCGGCGCACCGGACGCGCCCGGAGCCGGCGACGGAAGCGCGGCGACCGTGAAGATGTTCGCGCCGCTCTCGGTCTGGAACACCGCGGTGCGCGGCACGACGATCGCGTTCGGATGATATTCCTTGCGCACCGTGACGCTCACGAGCATTCCGCCGCGCAGCCGGTCGCCCGGATTCGGAACGCGCACGCGCGCGCGGTACGAGAGCGTGCCTTGCGTCGGCGTCGCGTTGACGTCCATCACCGCGGCTTTGTACTGCTTGTTGCCGAGGCTCGACGTCGTGAACGACACCGGCGTGCCGCGGCGCACGTACGCGAGATCATCGTCCGGCACGTTGACGTTGAGATAAACGTCGTCGATCTGCGAAACGCGCGCGACGGGCTGGTTGGGGCTCGCGAACGCGCCCGGATCCAGCAGACGCTGCGTGACGACGCCGTCGAACGGCGCGGTGATGTTGGTCTGGCCGATCTGCGTCTCGAGCAGGTGCACTTGCGCCTGCGCGGCGGCGAGCTGCCCGCGGTTGACTTGAATCTGCTGCTCCTGGATCGGCCCCGCGTTGCCGCCTTGCGTTTGCGCGTAGCGCAGCCCCGTCACCGCTTGGCGTTCGCTCTCGCGCGCGTTGTTGAGCGCCTGCTGCGCGGCGATGTATTGCGAGCGCGCTTGTTCGAACTGCGTCTGCGCGACGTAGCCTTGCGCGAGGAGCTGCTTGTCGGCGTTGTACGTGGAGAGCGCGCTCTGGTACGCCGCTTGGGCGCTCTGCACGCCGTTGCGCGCCGCCGAGAGCGCCTGCTGCGCGGTGACGACGGTGTTCGAAGCCTGCGCGGCGGTGACGGGCGCCTGCAGCGTCGCGGAGCCGAGCTGCGCGTTCTGCTGCTGCACGATGGCAAGCTGCTGCGCGAGCGACGCGCGCAAGGTCGAGTCGTCGAGCTTCGCCACGAGCTGTCCGCGCGACACGTGCTGGCCTTCGTTGACGTACACGGCCGCGACGTTGCCGGACTGCGGTGAGCTCAGCGTCGACTCCTGAACGGGCGCGATCTGCCCGTCGAGCGTTACGTACGTGGCGATGTCCTGGCGCTGCGCTTGCGCGACGTCGACCGCCAACGGCGGCGGTCCCCCTCGGCCGGCGGCGCCGCCTCCGCCCTTGCCGCACGCGGTCACGGCCAAGGCGAGAACTGCCGCGGCCAGCAACGTGCGCTGACTCCGTCTCATGGTGCTCCTTCTACTTGGGTTTGCTTCGAACGATCTTGGACCGGGCGTACCTATACGCCGCCTGTCGGCCGTACTACCGCGTGGAACGTGAAAATGATTCGCCCGGTTGCCGGTCGTAAGGTGCCCCCGGGATGCGCGGGAAGATCGAGGCGGGGAGGACCTACCAGAGCCAAACCCGGGTCGAAGAATGGATGACGGCTGAAAAAGCCGGCAACAAAGGCGTCGCCGTGCTCTCCACGCCGATGCTGCTGCAGCTGGTGGAGGAAGCCGCGATGCAGTGCGTCGCGCCCGTGCTGGACGCCGACGAGATCACGCTCGGGACGCACGTCGACCTCGCGCACATCTCCCCCACGCCCGTCGGCCTGATCGTGCGCACGGAAGTGGAAGTGCTCAAAGTGGACGGCCGCCGGATCGAGTACGCGTTCACCGCGTTCGACGAGCGCGAGAAGATCGCCGAGGGCACCCACGAGCGCTACGTGACCTCCCGCGAGAAATTCCGCGAGCGGCTCGACGACAAACTCGGCTGAGCGCCGGCCCGATTGGCCCGCCGTTAGCGGAGCCGGGAACCTCCGCGTGTAAAGGCAGCGTTACGGCAATGGTCCCCACCCACCGCCCGGGCGCCCGAACGGAACCCAGGGCAGCCAGGCGGCGTTGTGGTGATTAGAAGCGGAGCGGTGGCTCCGCTCCGTGATTAAGGCGCCCATGACGTGGGTAGGTCCCAGATGGCTGAGCAAGCGAGTACTCTCGTGCGCTCCCTTCCCCGGGCCGGCCACGCCGGCGCCAACGCCCTTCTCGACACAACACCTTAGCTAGGGAGTATTACGTGAAACGACTGAGCACCGGGCTTCTTGCCGCGCTGGTCGCGGTTGGAATCGGTACGACGTCGGTCTCGGCCTCGAGTTCTGCAGCGCAAGGCAACATCGGACCCTACGCGCCCACGCAGATCGCTCAGGCCGGCCCGGCCGCGCCGCCCGCTGACTTCGGCACGCCGCCTTCCGGCGAGGTCCCGATCCTCTTCAACGACCGGCATGTCTATTCGAAGCCGGATCGCCTGAAGGCGAACCGCGTCCTCGCTGCGTTGGTGCGCGGCAATACCATTCTGATTCCGCTCCGCTCGATGTTCGAGCAGATGGGCGCGACGGTCTCGTACGATCCGGCCTCCAAGACGGTAGACGTCTCGAAGCCCGGCTCGGACGTCAAAGTCACCGTCGGCCGTCCTGAAGTCGTCATCAACGGCGAGAGCCGTCCGCTCGACGTTCCTCCGGAAATCTACAAGGGCGCGGTCGTCGTACCGGTCCGTGTGATCTCCGAGGGCATGGGCGCGTACGTCCAGTGGGTTCCGGACCGCCGCATCGTCGTGGTGCGCTACGTTCCGGCCCCGGTTCCGACCCCGGTCCCGCCGCCGCCGGCCACCCCGCCGCCGCCCGTCGTGACCCCGCCTCCGCCGGTCGTGACGCCGTCTCCGACGCCGACCCCGGTCGCACGGAACCCGTACGAGCACTTCATCGTCGGTGACTACATCTTCTCGCCGAAGGTGTACAACGAGCTCTCCCCCGGCAACAAAGGCACGGGCGGCTCATACTCGGTCCGCGGCGCGGTCGAGTTCCCGCTCTTCGGCCTCCCCTGGATGCTCGAAGGCGACTATCGCTCGTGGAGCTATCCGCACAACAGCGGCATCAACCCCGCTCTGCTCGCGGGCGGCGCGAACCCTTGCAACACCCCGGCGGGCGTGGGCCCGGCGAACGGTGATCAGGGCTGCGTCACCGTCATCGGCGGATACGGACAATCGGCAGTGCCGTCGTTCACGGCGCGCGACACCGACTTCGACGGGCGCTTCGCGCTCAAGATCGCGGAACCGCGTATCTACATCGGCGTCGGCTACCTGCACCGTGAGGAGAACTACGGCTATCCGAAGCAGAACGGCTTCGGCTTCGGCGCCGAGAAGCTCCCCGACCTCGACCAGCCGTTCTCCGTCTACGGCAGCGTGTGGTACTACCCGAGCATCTCGGGCAACTTCACCTACCCGGTCGGCGCTCCGCCGTCGCTCGTCGGCACCACCGACAAGTTCCAGCAGCGCTTCCTCAAGTACCAGGTCGGCGGCACGCTGAACTTGGGCAACTCGGGGCTCTTCCTCGACGCCGGATTCCTCGGCGACACCATCCGCGGCAAGAACATCTCGCCTGGAGATGCGACCCACGCGGGCGGCTACGTCGGCCTCGGCATCAAGTTCTAAGCGCTACCGCGCAGCGAACAGCGAAAGACCCCCGGCTCACGCCGGGGGTCTTTTCTCATCGTGCCGGGCTCAGTGCGGGGTGGCGGCGGGTGCCGGGCTCGCGCCCATCGCGTTCTGCGCGTTGATCACGCTCTGCGGTGCGGTTCCGGGAAACGGCGTCGGCGCCGTGTTGCCGAGCGGGACGGCCGCCGCGCCGGGCGCGGCCGATGCGGCAGCGCCGGCGGGCGCCGGACCGGCCGGGACCGACGCCATGGCCGGGACCGCGGGCGCCGTCGAGGCCTGGCCGTCCTCGCGCCGCGCGATCTGCACGAAGCTGCTCTTGGGATAGTCGTGACGCAGCCACGCGTACGTCGCGTGCACGTGCTTCACGCCGTCGTCCGTATGGATCTTCAGGTAGAAGTGCTGGAGCGCGTACAGCGTCCCCGGCAGCCAGGTGTCGCAGCGGTACTTGCGCTGCCAGTCGTGGATCGCGTCCTCGGTGAGCGCGATCGAGTTGAGCGTGCCGGGGGCCTTCTCGGGATCGACGTCCACCTTGAGGCCTTGGTCGCGGATCGTGTTGCGAATGCCCAAGATGCTCATCTTGAGCTTTCCGAAGTACTCGTCCGCCGGCGCGACCTTGCACTTGGGCGGAGCTTTCGCCACGGTCTTCGGCGCGTTGGCGGGCGTTTTGGGTGCGGGCGCGCGCGCAGCGGCTTTCGGCTGCGCGGCGGTGGCGTGCGGCGGTGCGGTCGCGGGCACCGCCGCAGTTGTCGCGGCGGCGGCGAGCGAAACACATGCGATCAGTCGTTTCACTCAGGCGTCCTCATATGGTCCTGATATGCGAATGTTGCGAGCGGCGGAATGTGCGTCCGCCCTCGTGCTTGGAGACGTAATTAGGTGAGTGCTCGTCCGACACCCGTCGCGGCCGTGCAAACGCGTGCGCACGACCGCGCCGCGTTCGCGGAGCGGTGGCCCACGCTGCTCGCGCGGATCGCCGCCGCCGCCGAATCCGGCGCGAGGCTGATCGTCGTCCCCGAAGGCACGGTCCCCGCCTATGTCATCGGCTCCGCCCCCGTCGATCCGCAGCAAATCGAAGCCGCCGCGCAAGACGTGATCGCGGTCGCATCGCGCACCGGCGCGACGATCGTGTACGGCGGCGCGCGCGCAGGCGAGCAAGGGCTCGCGAACAGCGCGTACGTCGTCACGCCGGGCGGCATCGCGGGGTACGCCGACAAATGTTTTCTTTGGCATTTCGACCGCCGCTGGTTCACCGCGGGGGACGCGCTCGAGCCGGTCGACACGCCGGCGGGACGGTTGGGGATATTCATCTGCGCCGACGGCCGCATCCCGACGATCGCGAGCACGCTGGTGGCGAAAGGCGCCGAGGTGCTCGTCGTGCCGACCGCGTGGGTGACGAGCGGCCGCGATCCGCGCGTGCTCGAGAACATTCAAGCGGATCTGATGATCGCGGTGCGCGCGCGCGAGAACGGCGTGCCGCTCGTCGCGGCGAACAAAACGGGCGTCGAGGCGCGCAGCGTCGCGTACTGCGGCAAGAGCCAGATTCTCGCCGCGGACGGATCGCTGGTCGCCGTCGCGCCGCAGGACGAGGAGACGGTTCTGCGCGGGACCGTCGCGATCGGTGCGTCCATCGCGGGCCTGCCGTCCGCGCCGCCTGCCGTGACGCGGCTGGCCGGCGATCCGCTGCCGCAACTGCTGCGCATCGCGATCGCGGCGCACGCCGATGCGGAGCTGCACGCGAGCGCGCGCGTCGCGGACGCGGACGTCGTCATCGATCCGCATGCGCAGCCGCCGAGCGCCGACGTCGCGCTCGTGGATGACGAGGCCGTGCTCGACCCGCGCGCGCTCGTCGCGCCGCGCCTGGACGGCGTGCGGCTCTTCGTGTGGCGCGCGTCGATTAGCGCGGACTGGGTGGTGCCCTTCGCGCGCACGCGCGCGGCGGAGCTGCGCGCGTACGTCGTGGTATTCGACTCGCCCCGCCGGCGCGCGTTCGCCGTCGATCCGGACGGCGCGGTGGTGTGCGGCACGTTCGGCGATTTCGAGCTCGCCGCGTTCGCGTTCGACCGCGCGCGCACGGACGTGTGGAGGGTTGCACCGGCGACCGACGTACGTGAGGCCCTCGTGCGAACCTCACAGATCGTTGGGCGAACGCGTGCGGAAGCCGGAACGGCAACCGCGCCGTGAGCGAGCACGCGGCGAAGTCGTTCGAAGACGCGCAAGAACGCCACGAACACGGCATCCACGGCGGACCGCGCTGGGTGCCGATCGCCGCGGCGACGCTGGCGGTGCTCGCGGCGATCGCGAGCTATTTCGGAAACTTGCGCTCCACGCAAGCGCTGTTCGCGAAGAACGAGGCGATCGTCGCGACGACGCACGCATCGGACACCTTCGCGCAATATCAGGCGGGACGAATAAAATACTATGTCGCCCAGACCGCGCTCGACCAGGGCGTGAGCCCGGGCGGCAGCGAGAAAAAGCTCGCGTCGACCGTCGAGAGCGAGAAGGCGAAGGGACCGCCGCTGCTCGAGAAAGCGCGCCGGTTCGAGGAAGACGCGGCGCATCAGAACGAGCGCTCCGAGCACCTGCTCGGCGAGCACGAGACGATCGAGGTGGGCGCGACGCTGTTCGAGGTCGCGATCGTGCTCGTGTCGATCACGGCGCTCGTGGGCTCGCGCCTGCTGCCCGTCGTCGCGGGCGTGGCGGCCGCGCTCGGGATGGTGTTCTTCGTCGCCGGCTTGACGCGATAGCGTCCGTCGCGCGGAACACGGGGTCGCCGCTTTCGCGTTGAGCGCGTAGCTCGTGATGCTTTCGCCGTTCAAATCGTTTTGCGCCGCCGCGGTCGTCGTGTATCTTGGCGGACGCGCGCATGCTTCGGCTGCGCCGCTGCCGTCCGCGCTGGCGCCCGCGGCGCCGTTTCCGGTCGTCGCCGCGTCGAGCGCCGAGCGCGAGCCCGTCGCTCCCGGCATCGCGCGCGCGACGTACCGGCTCGTCACGTCCGCCGGACCGCTCGTCGTCTCGGTGGTGACCGTCGATCCGCGCGAGCCCAGCGTGCGGCTCGGTACCGTGCTCGCGCACGAAAGCGTCGTGTCCAAAGACGAACCGGTGTCGTCGATGGCGCGGCGCACCGGCGCGGTCGCCGGAATCAACGGCGATTACTTCGACATCAACGCCACCGGTACGCCGCTCGGCATCCTCGTGCGCGGCGGCATCCTCGACCGCTCGCCGAGCGCGCGCGCGGCGCTCACCGTCGCGCGCGACCGCAGCGTGCGCTTCGAGACGTACCGCTTCGGCGGCAGCGCGACGAGCGGTCTCGCGACGGTGCCGGTGACCGGGCTCAACGTGTGGCCGCCGCGCGAGGGCGCAGCGCTGCTCACGCCGGCGTTCGGCGCGATTCCGGCCGGCGCGAGCGACGTCACGCTGCTCGAGCTGCAGCCGCTCGCCGGCGACGCGAACGCGCCGCGGCGCTATCGTGTCGCCTCCGTCACGAGCGCGCCGCCGTGGCCGGCGTCGTCGGCGCTGCGGCTCGCGTACGGGCCCGCGGCGCAAGGATTCGGGCCCGTACCCGACGTCGATGACGTGGTGGCGCTCGCGTACGACACCGATCCGCCGCTGGCGGACGTCGCTGCGGCGATCGGCGGCGGACCGCTGCTGCTGCACAACGGCGCGCCGGTCGACGATCCCGCGTCGCCCAATTACGCCGACCGCGACAAGCGCATTCCGGCGTCCGCGGCCGCGCGCTTCGCCGACGGAACGCTCGCGCTCGTGGTGGTCGACGGGCGGCATCCCGCGACGTCGATCGGCGTGAACCGCGGTGAGCTCATCGCGCTGCTGCGCGCGCTCGGTGCAACGGACGCGATGCTGTTCGACAGCGGCGGTTCGGCGACGCTCGTCGCGCGCGTGCTCGGCGACGCGGAGCCGAGCGTGGTGAACGAACCGTCGGACGGTGCGGAACGCGCCGTGGCGGA